>NZ_JBSGFR010000041.1:0-80569 GCF_053603475.1 Actinoplanes sp. NPDC004185
TTCCGTGTGGGTGGTTTGGGGGGCGGTGGGCGCGGCCGGCCGGGTCTCCGCCGGGGGCTTCTGGCGGGTGGGCGCCGGCCCCGGTCCGGCGACCCTCGACACGGGCTGGGGAAGCTGGTGCTTAGCACTGCCTCCAGGCGAAGTGGTAGGTGGTGGAGATGCTGCCGTCGGTGGAGTCCATGGTCAGGAAGCTGGCGTCGGTCGAGGTGCCCTTGGCCACCCGCAGCTCGGTGTTGATGTTGAGGTTGCGCAGTTCCCCGCACGGGTGCCAGACGACGGCCGCGACGGGGACCTCGTCACTGACGAACCAGTTGTCGTCCAGCGGTGCGGTGACCGGGTGCGTGGTGAAGGTGCTCTGGCTCATGCCCTGGAAGTAGTAGTTCGCCCGTTGCGAGGCCGTGGCGCCGCGCTGGAGCAGGCCGTACCCGCGGTAGTCGACCTTGGTGATCGCGAAGGTGAAGCCCTGGGGCACGTGCACCAGCACGTTGAGCTGGCAGTTCTTGCGGCCTTCGGTGGTGGCGATGCCCGGGCCGGCCTGGGCCAGGTACTCGCTGTAGATGGCGGTGAAGGCGGTGTTGTCCGGTGAGACGGCGACGTCCGCCGTACCGGGCCGGCAGCCGGATCCGGCCATGGCCACCAGGTCGATGACGATGTGGTCGGACGGCGGATCCTCCAGCGGGTTTCCGGCGGAGGCGGGCGAGGCCGCGGTCAACGAGGCGGCGATCAACGCCAGCACCGCTCCCCCACGCACCAGCAATTTACGCATGGAACTCCCTTCGAGTAACGACGACAATGCACACGCGGGACCGATGTTATGGGCGGACATTGAGGAACGTCAATAAAACGTTGTCCGGTCTCATTGTGCGGTAATTGGGAGGCGTCATACAGGTGGTTAGGTGATTACGCGTGACCGCGCAAAGCCGCACACCACATCTTCAGGATTATTCGGGCGGAAGGTGGTGGCGAATAGCCCCGAATTATCCGCTTAGCTGGGCACCTGCAGCATGCAGACCGCATCCACCCAGGAACGGCGGATCATCAACTCAGATAGATGAACACCAATGCTTGTCTGGAGCATGACAGCTGACTAACATTCCGTACCGAACGCCGTCCGACCGCGTTGAGCAGTTCAGGGTCAAATATTGGAAGCCTTCCAGAATGCACCGTCAGAAACGAGAGGAATACCATGATCAAGAGCCTCGTCGGCGTAAGACATACGGCTCTCGCCGTAATGGGCACAGTTCTTGCGCTGTCGCTGTCCACGCCGGCGCACGCCGAGGCCGCCGCCGTCCCGGACGGCAACGTCACCTTCGAGGTGATAGCCGCCAACGGGTCGGGGTGCGCGCCCGGCACGGCCACCGTGATCGCCGACTCCGACAAGACAGGCTTCCGGATCAGGTACCACGACTTCGTGGCTGAAGCCGGCGGCAGCGCCGACCCCACCGACCGCCGGAAGAACTGCCAGGTCGGCGTGCTGGTCACGGTGCCGGCCGGCTGGACCTTCGCCGTCGCCGAGGCGGACTACCGGGGCCGCGCCCGGCTCTACTCCGGCGCGACCGCCCTGCAGCGCACGAACTACTACTGGCAGGGATCGTCGGCGAACAACAACAACGACGAGACGTTCGCCGGTCCGCTCAACGGCTTCTGGTCGACCAGGGACGTCGCCCCCGTGCTGGTCTACGCCCCCTGCTCGGAGCAGCGGGTCCTGAACGTCAACACCGAGCTGCGCATCGACCCCGGCACGTCCAGCGGCCGCAGCACCATGTCGATGCGGTCCAGCGAGGGCGACGTGGACACCCTGTTCAACTTCAGCTGGATCCGGTGCTGATGCCGTAACGAGCCGTCTCGGCACCTCGGCCGGTCACGAAGGACTCCCCCGGAATCCTTCGTGACCGCGGCTCACTCCGGCAGCTGCCACAGCTCGCCGGTGCCGATCAGGAAGACGTCACCACCGACGGCCACTGTGCGCACGGCGTCGCTCGGGCCGTACGCGGTGATGGTCATCCCGCTCGGGCGGCCGGCGAAGCGGCCCTGCCGCAGAGTCGCCGGGACGCCGTCGGCGATCCGGCCGTGCCGGCGCAGATAGGCCGCCACGCAGCCGGCGGCACTTCCGGTGGCCACGTCCTCGACGATGCCGTCGTTGTTCCAGTGCCGCCCCTCCAGACCGGCCCCGTCCAGCAGGTAGGCGAACTGGGCGCCGGCTCCGGCCAGTGGCACCTCGAGATCCTCGATGATCCGGGCCCGGGCCAGGGCGTCGGGCCGCACCGGCAGGATCAGGTATCGCAGCCCGGTGCTGACCACCTCGGCGGGCAGGCCGGTGTCGAGATCCTCCGGACCCAGCGAGAACAACGAGAGCAGGTCCGCCACCTCAGGAGTGCCGAGGAAGTCCGGGGCGCCCTGCTCCAGCACACCGGCGTACCGTCCGGAGGAGTGCCGCCGGGTCGTGACCCGGACCGTGCGGGCCGGCAGCCGCAGCGTCCAGGTCTCGCTGTCGGCCGTGCCGTGCAGTGCGTGCAGCACGCAGGCCGCCCCGACCACCGGATGACCGGCGAAGTCGAGCTCCTCCAGCAGATCGAAGACCCGGGCCACCCAGCCCTCGCCGTCACGGGTCAGAAAGATGGACTCGAAGTGACGCAGCTCGCGGGTGATCGCCGCCATCTGCTCGCCGCCGAGACCGGCGGCCTGCGCGAAGACCGCGAGACTGTTGCCGCTGCAGGCCCGGCTGCCGAAGACATCGACGTGGTGGTAGCGCAGCCGGTGCGGATCATCGGGTGGGGTCACCCGGCAAAGTCTCGGCGGTGCGGCGCGCGAAGTCGAGACCGCCGAGCCGGTGCACGGTGGCCGGGTCGGCGAACACGACGATGCGGGCGATCCCCGTCGCGGTCGTCGTGATCATGCCGACCCCGAAGGCCTCGTACGAGCCGTCGGCCGTGCGATGCCAGGCGGCGAAACCCGCTTCCCCGTTCAGGCCGGCCGGCCGCATGCGCCACTCGCCCGGCGAGCCCAGGGCCTGGTGGGCCAGATACCGCAGGCAGGTCTTCTTGCCGGAGTACCAGCTGCGCACCGGTACGGCCTCCAGCACGGCGTCCGCCCGCAACAGCCGCTCGATGGCGTCGATGTCCGCGGCCTCGAAGGCGGCCAGATATCCGCGCAGCAGCTCACGCGCCCGGGGATGGCTCGGCTCCACCACGTCGTCCATGCTCGGCGTGACCTCCTCGATGCGGCGCCGGGCGCGCTGCAGCAGGCTCTTCACGGCAGGCGTGGTGGTGTCGAGGCTCCTGGCCACCTCGGCCGCAGGCCAGGCCAGCACGTCCCGCAGGATCAGCACGGCCCGCTGTTTCGGCGGCAGGTACTGCAGGCTGGCGATCAGGGCCAGCCGGAGCGAGTCGCGGGAGATCACCGTCGCCTCCGGGTCGTCGGGCGCGGCGGCGAACAGCGCGTCGGGCACCGGCTGGATCCACCTGGTGCCGGGAGCCCCGAGCACGGGCGGCGCGTACGGGTCGTCGCTGGGCGCGCCGAGCCCGGACGGCAGCACGCGGCGCTCGCGGTGCTGCAACGCCGTCAGGCAGGCGTTGGTCGCGATCCGGTAGAGCCAGGTGCGCAGCGACGCCCGCCCCTCGAAGCCGCCGTACGACTTCCAGGCCCGCAGGTACGTCTCCTGCACCAGGTCCTCGGCGTCGTCGACCGAACCGGTCATGCGGTAGCAGTGGGCGAGCAGCTCGCGGCGGAACGCCTCGGCCCGGGCGGTGAACTCGTCATCGGCGCCCCCACTGTCCCTGGTGCTCGGCATTTGTCGTCCTTCCGTACCGGTGGCTGGCCGCGAGCGCACACTCCGGCCCACAGTGACAGACCTCGCGGTCGGCCCGAAGGAATCGGATGTAAAACTTTTTAGACATCGTGTCAAAGATTTGCTACCTTCGGCATGTCAAACATTCTGTACATCGAGGGGGCCGCTCGTGACGCACGAGGAGAAACGCGCGTGGATCAGGCTGGTGGTGGCCGTCCTCGGCTACGCCGTCTACGTCGTCGTCATCGCCGGCCGCGCCGACGGGCGCCCCCTGGCCTCGGTGCCGTACGCGGGGCTTCTGCTGTGGACGATCGGCGCGGCCATCGTCACCTCGATCATCGCCGAGATCGTGATGGCCGTGGGCAACCCGCGCGCCTCCCGCCTCACCGACGACCGCGACCGGGAGATCGGCCGGCTCGGCGAGCACGTCGGGCAGTCGTTCGTCGTGCTCGGCGCGGTCGCCGCGATGGGCATGGCGATGGCCCGGTGGGAGCCGTTCTGGATCGCCAACGTGATCTACCTGTGCTTCGTGCTGTCGGCGGTCCTCGGCGGCATCACCAAGGTCGTCGTCTACCGCCGGAGCCTGCCGCAATGGTGAAGCCGACGCAGGTCACCAACAGCATCCGCGCGTTGCGCTTCGCGCACGGCGAGATGACCCAGGCCGAGCTGGCCGACCGGATCGGCGTGACCCGGCAGACCCTCATCGCCATCGAGCAGGGGCGCTACTCGCCCTCGCTGGAGATGGCCTTCCGGATCGCCCGGGTGTTCCGGGCGCCGCTCGACGACGTGTTCCAGTATCCCGACGACCCCGAGGAGAAGCAGTGAAAGCCATAGCCCAGGACAGGTACGGCTCAGCCGACGTCCTCCAGCTCCGCGAGGTCGACCCGCCGACGGCCGGCGACCGGGAGGTGCTCCTCGAGGTGCATGCGGCCGGGGTCGACCCGGGCGTGTGGATCTACATGACCGGCCGGCCGTACGCGGCGCGCCTGGCCTTCGGGCTGCTCCGGCCCCACGTGGCGGTGCGCGGCCTGGACGTCGCCGGCGTGGTGACCGCGGTCGGCGCCGGGGTCACCCGCTTCCGGCCGGGCGACGAGGTCTACGGGACCTGCGCGACCGGCTCGTTCGCCGAGCAGGCGACCGCGAAGGAGGACCGGCTCGCCGTCAAACCGGCCGCGCTCTCCTTCGCGCAGGCGGCGGCGACCCCGGTCTCCGGCGTCACCGCCCTGCAGAGCATGCGCGACGGTGGCGTGCGGGCCGGCCGGCGGGTGCTGATCACCGGTGCGGGCGGCGGCGTCGGGACCTTCGCGGTCCAGCTGGCCAAGGCGTACGGGGCGAGCGTCACCGGCGTCTGCAGCACTGCCAAGGCCGACCTGGTCCGCTCCCTGGGCGCCGACGATGTCATCGACTACACCCGGCACGAGGTCGACCGCGACGGCCCGGTGTACGACGTCGTCATCGACACCGCGGGCAACCGGCCGCTGTCACTGCTGCGCCGGGCCGCCACGCCGCCCGGCACCATCGCCCTGGTCGGGGGCGGGCACGCGCAGGGCCGGATCATGGGCGGCTTCCAGCGCCAGATGGCCGCGCCACTGCTGTCGTCCTTCATGAGCCAGCGGCTGTGCGGCGTGACCGCCCGGGTGCGCGCCGAGGAGCTCGCCGAGCTGAGCCCGCTGCTCGAGTCGGGCCAGGTCACGCCGGTGATCGGCCACAGCTACCCGCTGACCGGGGCCGCCGGGGCGATCCGCGACCTGTCGGCGGGCAGCTACCCGGGCAAGCTCGTCATCACGATCTGACAGCCGCACGGCTGTCCGATCATGACCATTCGCAGGAGGGGTGTCCGGCACTGTCGCATTTGGCCTGTCTGCCATGAACCGCCGTCTTCGTTACTCCGTGGCCGCCGCAGCCGGCGCCGCTGTCCTCGGCACCGTGGCCGTCGCTCTGCCGGCCGAGGCCACCACCCCGAATTCCGCGGCACCGGCGCGACGAACTGCGGCCCCCTCGGCACCACGGCGGTCGGCACCACTCCACCGACCCCTCCGGCCCCGACCAAGCCGTCCCCGCCCGAGCCCACGACATCGCCGACCCCCACGCCGACCATCACCAAGCCCACGCCGCCCACCACGACCACGACACCGCCTCCGGTCGAGCCTCCACTGGAGACCCCGCCGACCTTCATCGGCTGAAGCCTCACCGCTGCCCGGCACGGCGGCGGAACGACGCGGTCAGACCCTGCGGTGTCAGCAGGCCACCGAAGTCCGGGGTGCCGCCGTTGCCGGGCGCGATGCTCACGTCGTACTCCCGCACCAGCCAGAAGGTGCTCAGCACCAGCTGGATCATCCCCAGCTGCGTGCCCACGCAGACCCTCGGCCCCGCGCCGAACGGCAGGTAGGTGTGGCGCTGCAGCGGGGCCCGCGGCTCGAGCCACCGTTGTGGGTCGAAGGTCTCCGGGTCGCGCCACCACCGTTCGTCGCGGTGCAAGGCGTACAGGCTGAACAGGACCTGGTCTCCCCGGTCGAGCCGCCACTCGCCCAGGGTGGTCGCCCGCCGGGCGGTCCGGCCGATCAGCCAGGTCGGCGGGCGCAGCCGCAGCACCTCTTTGACGAACGCCTCCGTGTACGGCAGTGAGGTCGTCGCCGGCGCCACCTGAGTGTCGTGGGCGGCGGCCTCCCGTTCGACCGCGCGCCGCACCTCCGGGTGAGCCACGAGGTCGTGCACGATCCAGGTCAGGGCGGCCGCCGGGACGCCGTACGCGGCCAGCATGATGCCCCGGATCAGCCGCTCGACCTGCAGGTCGCTGAGCGCGGGCGCGTCCGCGGCCAGCAGCACGTCGAGCAGGTCCGGCGCGGTGCCGGCCGCGGGCGGGCCGGCGGCCTTGCGCCGGCGCACCACCTCGGTCATCGCCGCCACGGTGGCCTCCCGTGCCCGGACGAAACGCCGCACCCGGCGCGACGGCCACCACTGCGGCACCATGTAGGAGCTGCGGGACAGCGGGTCCAGCGCTTCGGTGTTCTCCGCGATGACGGCGGGCAGGCCCTCGGCGTCGCGGCTGACGCAGAAGTCGGCGATCGCCCGGCCGAAGTAGTCCTTCATCACGGCGAGCACGTCGACGTCGCCGGGCCCGGCCTGCCGCAGGGACCGGTCGAAGATGGCGCGCAGCCGCAGTGCGTGAGCCTCGGCCACCGTTCTGTTCAGCCCGCGCCAGCCGCGACGCCGGGCGCTCATCCACAGCTCCGCGCCCGCCGCGGTCTCCTCCTCGTCGGTGCGCACCGCCAGCGGCACGGTCTCGGCCAGGAAGTCGTCGTTCGTGCGGCTGAGAATGTCGTGGATCAACGCCGGATCGGCAATCACCACGGTACGGGGATCGAAGGAGAAGACGTCGCCGTATTCGCGCCGGCACCTTTCCAGAAATGCGACGCGGTCCTGGTCGTAATCGACGACGTTACCGAAGAATCGATGACCGCGCGGACCCGGCGGCCGGACCGGCAGAGCAGGGACAGTCGTCATGCGGAACCCCCTTGGCGCGGGCCGGCGGGCGGGGTGCGCCCGCCGGCCCGCTGCTTCCCGACGAGCCGGACGCCTACTTGCCGAACGTCCAGTACAGGTACAGGCCGCCCATGCGGGTCCGGCCGAAGAGCCGGGCAGTCAGGTGCCTCGCGTACGTCTTCATGGTTTCCTCCCGTGTCGACAGGGCGATTGCGCGGCGTGCGGAATCGCGTCCGACGTCTGGCGTCGCGACCTCGATCAGCGTAGGGAAGACCATCGGAACGGTCGCCCGCAGAACCGGCAATTGTCATCATCTGAACAAGCGTTCAGGTGGGTGTCACGGTAATTGTCATTCAGTTCAGTCGATGCGAAATGCTCGGCGCGACGGATATCCGCAGCGTGTCGCCCGGGTCACCGTGCCGGCCGGCTTCTCCGCCGGGGCCACCGCCGCCATCGGGCGCAGCCTGCTGGTCACGGACTGGCGGCTGCTGCTGGTGTCGCACGACGTGAGCCGCCTCCGCGAGGGCCTGGCCCGCCGTACGGTGCGGACCGCGGACGCCGTGCTGGAATACGAGGTGATCGAGCTGGTCCACGGTTGCGTGTCCTGCACCCTGCGCGAGGACGTGCTGCCCACATCGCTGCGCCTGGCCCGGGAGCGGCCGGACAGCAACATCCTGCTGGCGCTGCCGCCGGTCGTCGAGCCCGGGAACGTCGCGGCCGTGTGTGCGCATGCCGGCGCCGAGGACCGGCGGGGTGTGGCCGACGTCGTCGTCCGGCAGGTCGAGTACGCCGACACGATCGTCGTCTGGGGCTTCCCGCAGCACGACGCCCTCGACGACGCGCCCGGCTCGCCCCCTGGGCCACCCACCTCCGCGTCGGCGACAGCGGCACCATCGACTGCACCGCCCTGGCCGCCCGGCTGCGCCGCACCGGCCGCCACGATCCGCGGACCCCGGGCATCCTCGGCCGCGCCCTCGAGGACTTCCCGATCGGGATCGACGACCCGGCCGGTGAGCACGGGGCGAGCTCGGTGCTGTTCCGCTCCCGGCGCCCGTTCCACCCCGTACGGCTGCACGCGGCCCTGGGCGAGCTGACCACCGGGACGCTGCGCGGGCGGGGCCAGCTGTGGATCGCCAGCCAGCCGGACGCCGCCAACGGCTGGGAGTCCGCCGGTGGCGGCGTCAGCCTGGGCACCCTGGGCTACTGGCTCGCCGCACTGCCGGCCGAACGGTGGCCCGAGACCAGCGTGCTGCGCCGGATGGCGGCCGACGTCGACTGGGATCCCTACTACGGCGATCGCCGCACGGTGCTGGCGCTGGTCGGCCTCGACCTCGACGCCGCGGCGGTCATCGCCCGGCTGACCGGGTGCCTGCTCACCGACGACGAGCCGGTCGACGGCTTCGAGACGTGGCCCGGCTGGACCGACCCGTTTGCCGGCTTCTTCCTCCTGACCGACGACATCAGCCCAGCCTGAGCGGACCGGGGGTTCAGGTCAGGCGTTCGGCGTAGTGCAGGACCTCCTGGACGAGCCGCTTGGTCGGGTCGCCACTGAGTGTGTAGTAGACGTGGCGGCCCCGGCGTTCCCGCCGTACCAGCCGGGCGTCGCGCAGGAAACGCAAGTGGTGGGCCACTCCCGTGACGTCCGTACGCATCGCCTCGGCCAGCACGGCCGGGGTGGACTCCCCCGCCTGCAACAGCACGAGGATGTGCAGCCGGTGCTCGTACGCCATGCCCCGCAGGACGGCTACCGCCCGTTCCAGCGCGACTTCCATCTCGCTCATGCCGGCACCACCCGGCCGGGGATCCGGACCAGCAGCGACGACAGCAGCAGTGTCACGGTGGCGACCAGCGTGATGCTCGCCCCGGCGGCCAGGTTCCACCGGCTCGAGACGTACAGGCCGCCGAGGCCGCTGAGCACGCCGAACGCCATGGCCAGCGCGGTGATGACCGGCAGCCGGTGCGACCACATCCGGGCCGCCGCGGCCGGGGCGACGATCAGGGCGAGGGCGAGGATCGTGCCGACGGCCGGTACGACCGTCACCACGACCACCTCGATCGTGAACAGCAGCACCACGTCCCAGCCCGTGGTGGCGAAGCCGGCCGCCCGGGCGCCGGTGCGGTCGAAGCCGGTGAACAGCAGCGGGCGCGCGCCGATCGCGAGGACGCCGGCGACCACGACGAGCACCACCGCCGTCGTCACGAGGTCCTGCGGGCTCACCGTCAGCACCGAGCCGACCAGGAAGGACGACAGGTCGCGGCTGAAGCCGTTCTGGGTGGCGACGAGTCCGGCGCCCAGGGCGAAGCCGCCGGAGAGGACCACGCCGGTGGCCGCGGCCGCGTTCTGGCCCGGGCGGCGGCTCAGCGCGGCCACGACGAGGGCCACGACGGCGCCCGCCGCCACGCCCCCGACGAAGATGTTGACGCCGATGATCGACGCGGCCACCACTCCGGGGAAGGTCGCGTGGGTCAGGGCCATCGTGAAGAACGACAGCCGCCGCAGCACGACCTGCACACCGATGAGGCCGGCCAGCGCGCCCACGAGGATCACCTCGGCGGTGGCGCGGTGCAGGGCGTCGTCCCACCAGTTCATGACACCGACCGGCGCATCCGGGCCCGGAGCAGACCGACGGGCAGGAGGATCAGGTACGCGGCCACGAGCAGCAGCACCACCGTCGAGGCGGACGTCAGGTTGATCCCGTGGTCGACGGAGGCCGTCCAGCTCAGCAGCAGTCCCCCGTAGCCGGCCGCGAGAATCAGCACTGTGCCCACCAGAGCCATCGCCGCGAGGCGGTGAGTCAGCATGCGCGCCGCCGCCGCGGGCACGATCAGCAGGGCCACGACCAGGATCGTGCCGACCGCGCGGACCGCGGCGACCACCACCAGGGCGACCAGCACGTTGAGCCACAGGTCGAGCCAGCCGACCCGGTAGCCCGCGGCGGCGGCCCCGGCCGGATCGAACGTGCGGAACAGCAGCGCCCGCGCGCCGAGGGCGAGCGGAGCGAGGATCACGACCGCGAGGACCGCGGTCTCGGCGATCTGCCGCGGCGTCACGGTGAGGATCCGCCCGAACAGGAACGTCGTCAGGTCATTGGTGTACGACGACCGGCGCGACACGAGCGCCACCCCGATCGAGAACATCGCGGTGAGCACGACGGCGGTGGACGCGTCGTCGGACAGCGCCCCGCCCCGGGTGAGCAGGGTGAGCACGCCCGCGGTGAGCACGGCGGCGAGCAGGGCGCCGGCGAAGATGCCCTCGACGCCGCCGGCGAGGAAGCCGATGACGACGCCGGGGAAGACGGTGTGGGTGAGCGCGTCCGAGACGAACGACAGCCGGCGGGCGAAGACGAAGACGCTGACCGGACCGCAGACGAGCGCGAGCAGGGCCAGCTCGGCCAGGGCGCGGCCCATGAACGGCGTGGTGAAGGGCGCGATCATGTCTCGACCAGGACCGTACGGCCGTCGGCGAGATCGACCGCGTGGCCGCCGTACGTGCGGCGCAGCGGCCCGGCCGTGAGGATCTCGCCCGGCGGTCCCACCGCCCATTGCCGGCCGTTGAGCAGGCAGACCTGGTCGGCCAGGTCGCGCGCGACCGTGAGGTCGTGGGTGCTCAGCACCAGCGCGGTGCCGGCCGCGGTCAGTTCGCGCAGCACCGCCACGATGGCCTCCTGACTGATCGCGTCGACGCCGTTGAAGGGTTCGTCGAGCAGCAGCAGCCGCGGCTCGGCGGCGAGCGCGCGGGCGAGCAGCACGCGCTGGCGCTGCCCGCCGGAGAGCACGCCGAACGGCCGGCCCGCCCGGTCGGCCAGGCCGACCCGGTCCAGCGCCTCCCGGGCGATCCGGCGGTCGGCGGCGCGGGTGGGCCGCCACCAGCCGATCCGCCGGTACCGGCCCATCAGGACCACCTGGGCCGCGGTGACCGGGAAGCCGGCGTCCAGGGTGTCCAGCTGGGGCACGTAGCCGGTCAGGCCGCGGGCCTGGGCCGGGGCGCGGCCGAGCACGGACGCCGTCCCGCCGAGCACCTGGGCCAGACCCAGCACGGCCTTGATCAGAGTGGACTTGCCGGCGCCGTTCGGGCCGACCAGGACGAGGCGCTGCCCGGCCGGCAGGTCCAGGTCGACGTGGGTCAGCACGGGCGTGCCGCGGTAGCCGGCGGTCACGCCGGAGAACCGCAGGGCGGCGCCGGCCACCGCGACATCGCTCATGTCAGCCGCCCAGTGCCGAGACGATGACCCGGGTGTTGTGCTCCTCGGCGCCGAGGTAGGTGCCCTGCGGGGTGCCGGGTGCGCCGAGACTGTCGCCGTACAGGGCGTCCTCGCCGCCGACCACCTTGACCCCGGCCTGCTTGGCGATGGCCTCGGCGGTCTTGGGCGGCAGCGAGCTCTCGGTGAAGATGGCCCGGGTGCCGGTCGCCCTGATCTTCGCGACCAGGTCGGTGAGCTGCTTGGCGGACAGCTCGGCCGAGGTGTCCAGGCTGGGGATGACCGAGCCGACGAACTCCAGCTTGTACCGGTCCACGTAGTACCCGAAGGCGTCGTGGTTGGTGACCAGCTTGCGCTGGGCCACGGGCAGCTTGGCGAAGGCGGCCTCGTTGTCGGCGTCCAGCTTGTCGAGCTCGGCCGCGTAGGCGGTGAGGTTGGCCGCGAAGGTGGCCGCGTGGGCCGGGTCGGCCGCGGCCAGGCCCTTCTCGATGCCGGTGACCATGATCTTCGCGTTGCGCGGGTCGTGCCAGATGTGCGGGTCGTGCTCCTCGTCCGCGTGCCCGGCTTCGGGCTCCCCTCCCTCTCCCTCCTCGTGGCCGCCCTCACGCAGGGTCACACCCTGGCTCGCGTCCACAATGGTGCCCCGGAAGCCGGACGACTCGATGGTCTGGTCGAGCCAGGCCTCGAGGCCGACGCCGTTCTTGACGACCAGCCCGGCGGCACCGATGGCCTGGATGTCGGCCGGGGTGGGCTCGTACTCGTGCGGGTCGACGTTGGGCTTGATGAGCTGGGTCACGGTGACGTCGGCGCCGCCGATGGTGCGGACGAAATCGGCGACCTCGGGGGTGGTGGCGACCACGGCCAGGGACGTGCCGCTCGACGCGGTGCCGCCGCTCGCGCCGGCACCGTCTGAGCCGCATCCGGCGGCGAGCAGGGCTGCCGCGGCGGCTGCGGCGAGGGAGAATTTCCGGGGGGTTCGCATGATCAACGCTCCTGTCGGCAAGAACCGGAACGGTAATCGTTTTCACTAAGAATCGTCTAATGGCAAAGTGACCATGCGTGCCGCGCGGAAACCGGGCTGCGGGCCTGTCGTCGCGTTGCTAGCGTGCGCCGACGACAACGGGGCGGTACGGGGATGAACGAGATGAACTGCTCGACGTGTGGCGTCCGGCTCACCCACGCCGGCCAGGGCCACCGCTGCATGGGCGGCACGGTGCCGCAGGTGGTGCTGCCGCTACGGTGGCAGATCGCATGGTGGGCACTGCTGCTGCTCACCGCGGCACTCGGCACCCGCTCCCTGACCAAGGCCGCGATCGCCGCCGATGTGCTCGAGTCGTCCGGCAGACAGATTCCCGTCGTGCTCTCCGCTGCCCTGGCGGCTGCCCTGGTGGTGACGTTCGTGGTCTGGGCCCGCCTCACGAAGGCCATCGTCGAAGCCCACGGCGGCACGACCGCCGTGGTCCGCAACCGGGCGCTGTCCGGCGCGGCGGTCCTCGTCGTGGTGTCCCTCGTGCTGTCGTCGGACACGGCGCCGTTCCACCTTGTCCGGGTCGCTGCCGCGGCACTGTTGCTCGTCGGCGTGGCTGTCGCACGAGCGAAAATCGAGTCGTGGCTCGCGAGCGCGGACCGGCCGTCCGGCGCCGGAGCCGAGACGGTGGCGGCGCCATCGTGGAACGGCTCACCGTCCCCGGAGCCGCGACCGGAGGACCGGGACGCCGGCCGCTGGGACCCGGAGATCCAGGCTGACATCGAACGCCGGGGCCACGGCGAGTCGCGCTGAGTCGTCAGAGGCTGACGACCTGGCCGGTGCGGCGGGCCCGTTCGGCCGCCCACACCACCCGGTGGCTCGCCAGGCTCGCGGCCGCGTCCGACGACACCAGGCTCGGGTCGCCCGCCGCGACCGCGGCCAGGAACGCCTCCACCAGCCCCTCGTCGCCACCGCCGTGACCGTCCGAGGCGGACGGGCCGCCCGCCTCCACCGAGTCGATCGTCGTCTCGGCACCGGTGCGGAAGTCGACGTGGCGCAGCGTCCGGCCGTCGCCGTCGAGGTAGCCGTGGGTACCCATCAGCCGGGTGTGGCGGTGCTCCATCGGGGTGAACGCGCTCATCGTGAACGAGCAGGTCGCACCGCCCGTGAACTCCATCGTCACCACCTGGTGGTCGACCACGTCGTTGTCGGCGGTGTAGACACAGCGGCCGTACGGGCCGGTGCGCAGCGCCTCCAGCACCGCCCGCTCGGTGGGCTCCGGGGTCACCGCGCCGAGCGGCCAGAAGTGCTGCTCCGGATCCGCGAGCGCGCCGAGGTAGAGCCGCTTCGCCGAGTACGGGCACACCGGCTCGACCGGGCAGTCCAGGCACCGGTCCGCGGCCCCCTCCGGGCGTTGCTCGGCCCGGAAGTGGGTGCGGCTGCCGAAGGAGCTGACCCGCTCGGGCAGGCCGCCGAAGAGGTGCACCAGCCAGTCGATGTCGTGGCAGGACTTGGTCAGCAGCATCGGCCCGGACTCGTCCTCCCGGCGCCAGTTGCCGCGCACGAAGGAGTGCGCGTGGTGCCACCAGCCCACCGGCTCGAGGTGCTCCACGCTGACCAGCCGCCCGATGCGGCCCTCGTCGAGCAGGCCCTTCACCAGCTTGGTGTACGGCGTGTACCGCAGCACGTGGCACACCGCGAGGATGACGCCGTTGCGGACCGCCACCGCGGCGATCTCGGCCGCCTCGGTCTCGGTCGGCGCCATCGGCTTCTCCAGCAGCAGGTGGTAGCCGAGGTCGGCCAGGGCCACCGCCGGGGCGAGGTGCAGACGGTCCTGGGTCGCGAGGATCGCGGCCTCGGCGAGCCGGCCCGCGGCGGCCAGCTCCGTCCAGTCCGCGTGGACCCGGTCGGCGGGGATCTCGAACTCGGCCGCCACACTCGCCCGGCGGCGCGGGTCCGGCTCGGCGACCGCGACGATCCGGCCCTGACCGGTGGCCACGGCGTGCCGGGCGTACGTCTGACCGCGCAGCCCGGCCCCGACCAGGGCGAGAGTGACCATCTAGCGCGCCGCGGTGGTCGTCGCGGTGAGCAGGCGCAGCGCGCCGTCGACCGTCGTGGCCATCGCCGTGCGCGCCGACGCCAGATACCGGCGCGGATCGACCAGGGCGGCGTTGCCGTCCAGCGACTCCCGGACCGCGCCGGTGAAAGCACTGTTCAGGGCCGTGCCGATATTGATCTTGACCATTCCGCCGCGGACCGCGGCGATCAGCTCGTCATCCGGTACGCCGGAGGAGCCGTGCAGCACCAGCGGCACCGGCACCGCCGCCCGCAGCCGGGCGATCAGGTCGTGGTCCAGCCGGGCCGTCCGGCTGTGCATGGCATGCGAGGAGCCGACCGCGACGGCGAGCGCGTCGACCCCGGTGGCGGCCACATAGGCGGCGGCCTCGACCGGGTCGGTCCGTACGCCGGGCGCGTGCGCACCGTCCTTGCCGCCGACCTCGCCCAGCTCACTCTCGACCCACAGCCCCTGCGCGTGGCCCCGCCGCACCGCGGCCGCGGTCGCGTGGACATTCGCGCCGTAGCCCAGCTTCGACGCGTCGTACATGACCGAGCCGAAGCCGTTGGCCGCCGCCTGGTCGAAGAGCTCGTCGCTCTCCACGTGGTCCAGGTGCAGGCCCACCGGCACCGTGGCAGCCTCGGCGATGGCCCGGGCGGCCGCGGCGATCGGGGCGAGCCGGCCGTGGTGGAAACGCACGGCGTTCTCGCTGATCTGCAGGATCACCGGCAGGCCGGCCCGCTCAGCCCCGGTGACGATGGCCTCGGCGTGCTCGACGGTGATGACGTTGAACGCGCCCACGCCACCGCCGGCCGACCGGGCCCGGGCGACGATCTCGCCGGTGGGGGTGTACAAGGTGGATCCCCTCTCAGGCCGCGCTGACCCGCACGGCGGGCAGCAGGCGGCGGTAGGTGTCCTCGTCGACGCGGCCGGCCAGCGGCGCGGCGACGGCCGCGGCGGACAGAGCGATCGCGTCGGCCAGCAGATGCGGCCAGGGCGTGCGGTCCCGCAGGCCGCGGGCCAGGGCGGCGACGCAGGCGTCGCCCGCGCCGGTGGGATTTCCGGCGAACCGCTCCGGGGGTACGCCGCGCCAGGCGCCCTGCCCGGTGAGGGCGAGCAGGCCGAGTGGCCCGCGGGAGACGACGACGGCCCGGGCCCCGTGGTCGAGGGCCACCGCCGCGTCGGCGACCTCCCGCCCGTCCGCCGCCACACCTGCGGCGCTCCGGGTCGCGGCCAGGACGGGCCGCGGGGCTTCGAGCAGGGCGTTGAGCTCGGCGGCGTTGGGCTTGGCGAGGTCGGGACCGGCGGCGAGGCCGTGCCGCAGAGCCTCGCCGCTGGTGTCGAGGACCGTGGGCACTCCGGCCGCCGCGGCGAGACGGATCAGGGTGGCGTACCCGTCGATCGGGACACCCGGCGGGAGCGAACCGCTGAGCGCCACCACCGACGCCCCGGCCAGCAGACCGGTGAAGTGCTCGGTGAAAGCGGCCCACTCCCCTGCCGTGACCCGCGGTCCTGGCTCCCAGAAGCCGGTCGCGTCGTCCCGGTCGGCGACCGCGACCGTGCGGCGGGTCTCGCCCGCGATGGCCACGAACGCGGCCGGCACCCCGGTGCCGGCCAGCAGGCCGGTCACCCGGTCACCGGTCGGGCCACCCAGCAGGCCGGTCGCCAGCACCGGCTCGCCGAGCGCGTGCAGCACCGTGGCCACGTTGAGCCCCTTGCCGCCGGGCCGCTCGGCGACCGTCGAGACGCGGTGGGTGCCGTGCGGCACCAGCGCGTCGACCTGGTACGTGAGGTCGAGCGCCGGGTTCAGGGTGACCGTGACGATCATCGGGTCAGCAGGACTGGTAGACGTAGGTGCCGCTGCCGGGCGCGGTGACGTCGACGTCGCGGCGTACCACCGACACGCGCGCGCCGACCGCCGTGCAGGCCTTCTTGAAGGCGCCGCTGGTGTACTCGATCACGATCAGGTTGGCGCCGTACACGTCGGTGTAGGCGTCGCACTCGCCGTACCGGCCGCACTCCTCGGCGATCGCGAAGTCGAGCCCGGCGGCCTTGCCCTGTCCGTCCAGGGTGGTGGTGTTCTTCTGGGCGATGGCCAGTCCGGCGCTGTGCGCGTGCGGCGCGAGCAGCCGCAGGTACGCCACCGCCTGGTCGCGGGTGAGCAGGCCCGCGAACCGGTCGTACGTGTCGATGTTGTCCGGCTCCACCGCCTGGAAGCCCTTGGCGGCGCACCCGTCGATCCAGCCGTTGACGATGGCCGCCAGGGCGGTGCGCTTGGCCGGGGTGCGGATGTCGAGCACCATCTCGTCCCAGGCGCCGTCGATGACGTACCGGCCCTTGGCGTCGCGCAGCAGCAGGTCGTCGTGGTGCTGCTGCCACCAGGTGGCCTCCTGCGGCTGCACCTGGAAGGCGTTGACGTAGCAGATGTTGTAGAGGCCGGCGGCCGGCGCGGCCTCGCGGTCGCGGCTGACGACCCGGACCCCGGCGGGCGGGGTGTAGGCCTGGCCGATCTGGTAGTCGAAGGCGGCGTTGACCGGCGGCAGCGTGTACGCCGCGGCGATCCGGGCGGTGGTGCCCGCGTCGGCGTGCAGGGTGAACCCGATGGCGACCGTGAGGGCGGCCGCTCCGGCGACGATCCAGCGGCGAACGGTACGGGTGATCACGACTGAGACTCCCGGCGATGCTCAGGGATCTGCCCCGCCTCGGGTGCGGTGCGGGCCACCCTGGCGCAGGAGGTGCCGGGCTGGTTACCGGCTGGGCTCGATCGTTGTCAGCGATTCAACTGATCGAACGCACACGTGTCAATAGTCGTTTGTGCGCGTATGGTGCTGTCGGGCCGCCTTCCAGGGGTGGAAAAAGGCAAGTGCGCAATTCAGATTGTTCATTTGGACAGTCGTCGAGGAGCGGAGGACTTCATGGACGTGCTCGTGGTGGGCGACGCCAACCCGGACCTGGTGCTGCGCGGCGACGTACGCCCGCGCTTCGGCCAGGCCGAGCAGTTGCTGACCGGCGCGGACCTGGTCCTCGGCGGATCGGCGGCGATCACCGCGGCCGGCTGCGCCCGGCTGGGCCTGACGACCTCGCTGCTCACCGCGATCGGCGACGACGTGTTCGGCGACATCACCCGCGAGCGCCTCACCGAGCGCGGCGTGCGGCTGATCCAGCCGCGCACGGCGACCGGCCTGCCCACCGGGCTCAGCGTGATCCTCACCCCGCCCGAGGACGACCGGGCGATCCTCACCCTGCCAGGCACGATCCCCACACTGCGGCCGGAGGACGTCACCGACGAGCACCTGGCCGCGACCCGGCACCTGCACGTGGCGTCGCTCTACCTGCAGCCACAACTGGCAGCCGGGCTGGCCGGCGTGTTCGAACGGGCCCGGGCGCGCGGGGTCGGCACGTCACTGGACACCAACTGGGACCCGGCCGAGAAGTGGGAGTCGATCGCGGACGTGCTCGCCCACACCGACGTGTTCCTGCCCAACGCCAACGAGCTGCGCGCGGTCACCGGCGAGCAGGACGTCGAGGTGGCCGCGGCCGGCCTGGTCGCGGCGGGCACGACCGTGGTGATGAAGAACGGCGCGGCGGGGGCCCGGGCGTGGTGGCCGGGCGGCGAGGCCACGGCGCCGGGGCGAGCGGTCGAGGTGGTGGACACGACCGGCGCGGGCGACAGTTTCAACGCCGGCTTCCTGGCCGGGCGGCTCGCCGGACTGCCGGTGGCCGAGGCGATCGGGTGGGCGGCCGCGGCCGGCTCCCTGAGCACCCGGGCCGCCGGCGGGACAGCCGCCCAGGCCACCCGCGACGAGCTGGGCTGAGTCTTAAATCAACGCTGGTTGGCAATACGATGGCGGGATGACGGCCCCCGATGACCTCGATTCCGGCCTGGCGGCGCTGAGCGCGCTGACCGACGGAGTGCGCCGCGCGGCCTACCGGGCGGTCCTGGCCGCCGGCACCGCCCCGGTCGGCCGCGACGAGGTGGCCGAGGCGCTCGGCGTCGGCCGCACCCTGGCGGCGTTCCACCTGGACAAGCTGGTCGACGCCGGCCTGCTGGAGGTCTCCTACGCCCGCCGCACCGGCCGCACCGGACCGGGCGCGGGCCGCCCGGCGAAGCTCTACCGGGCTTCGGCCGCCGAGCACGCGGTGAGTGTGCCGCCGCGTGACTACCGCTCGGCCGCCGAGCTGCTGGCCGAGTCCGTGGAGCGCAGCGGCGCCGACACCGCCCTGTTCGACGTGGCGCGCGAGCACGGCCGCCGTACGCCGCCCGGCACGGATGTCCGCGAGTTGCTGACCGCGCACGGCTATCTGCCGGTGGAGACGCCGGCCGGGATCCAGCTGACCAACTGCCCGTTCCACCGGCTCGCCGAGCAGTTCCCGCCGCTGATCTGCGGCATGAACCTGGCCCTGGTCAACGGTTTGCTGGAGGGTTCCGGCGCGGCCGCCGGCTGGCAGGCCCGGATGGACGCCGCTCCCGGGCGCTGCTGCGTCGTCGTGTCTAAAAACAAATCTGATTGACAGTACAGATACGGGTCTGCTGTGCTGCTGGTATGACGAGCGCATTTCAGCTGGCCCAGTTCAACGTCGCCCGCCTCCGGGCACCGCTCACCGACCCGTCCAACGTGGACTTCGTGGTCGGGCTGGAACTGATCAATGCCCTGGCCGACTCGGCCCCCGGCTTCGTGTGGCGGCTGGCCGAGGGCCCGGACGGCGACGCCACCGCCGTCCGGCCCCTGGACCCGGACATCATCGTCACGCTGTCGGTGTGGGACTCGATCGAGTCGCTGCGCGCATTCTCGTACCAGAGCGCCCACCTGGACTACCTGCGCCGCCGCCGCGACTGGTTCCTGCCGCACGACCGGCCGGCCTCGCTGGTGCTGTGGTGGATCCCGGCCGGCCACGTCCCGACCGTCGAGGAGGCGTGCGAGCGGCTCGAGCTGGTGGCCGCCGGAGCGTCGCCCGAGGCGTTCACGTTCCGGCAGGCCTTCCCCGCTCCGGCGCTGAGCGCTATCCCTTCAGACCGCTGAACGTCATGGTGGCGATGAACCGCTTCTGGGCCACCAGGAACGCGATGATCAGCGGCATCGTGGCGATCACGTTGCCGGCCATCAGCTGCGACCATTCCGTACGCCGGGTGCCCTGGAAGCTGGCCAGCCCGACCTGCAGCGTGAACCGGTTGTCGTCGCTGATCGCCACCAGCGGCCAGAGCAGGTCGTTCCAGCTCGACAGCAGCGTGAAGATGGCCAGCGTGGCCAGCGCCGGACGGGCCAGCGGCAGCACCACGCTGATGAAGGTGCGCAGCGTGCTGCAACCGTCGAGGCGGGCCGCCTCCTCCAGCTCGACCGGCAGCGACAGGAAGAACTGCCGCATCAGGAAGATGCCGAACGCCGACGCCAGCCAGGGCACGAACGCGGCGGCCAGGGTGTCGACGATGCCGGCCCGGGCGAACATCAGGTACGTCGGGATCATCAGCAGCTGCATCGGGATCATCACCGTGGCCACGACGGCGAGGAAGGCCAGGCCACGCCCGGCGAACTTGAGGCGGGCGAAACCGTAGCCGGCCAGCGAGCACAGGATCAGATGCGAGCCCACCGCGATCGCCGACACCAGCACGGTGTTGGCGAACCATCGCAGGATGTGCGACTCGTTCAGCAGCGCGCGGTACCCGCTGAGGTGCAGGCTGGTGGGGATGAACCTCGGCGGGAACTGGTTGATCTCCTGAGCGGTCATGAACGAGGTCAGCACCATCTGCACCAGCGGCAGGACGAAGACCAGCGCCAGTGGCATGAGCAGCAGGTGCCAGGGGCTGAACGGCAGGCGGCGCTGCCTGAGGGAAACCGGGCTCGACATCAGAAGGCCCCCGATCCGGAACGGCGGTTGTACCAGATGACGCCGACGGTCAGCACCATCGTCACGGCGAAGAGCAGGTAGGCGACGGCTGCGCCGTACCCCAGCCGCTGGGTCTGGAAGGCCAGCTCGTAGATGTAGTAGACGACGGTCTGGGTGCTGTTCAGCGGCCCGCCCCGGGTCGTGGTGTAGATCAGGTCGAACAACTGCATCGCCGTGATGGTCTGCCAGATCGCGGTGAAGACGGTCACCGGGCGCAGCTCCGGCAGCGTGATGTGCCGGAAGACGCGCCACTTGCCGGCACCGTCCACGGTGGCCGCCTCGACCAGTTCCTTGGGGATGTCCTGCAGGGCGGCGAGGTAGATGACCGCGCAGAAGCCGACCTCGCCCCAGAGCGCGATCAGGCAGATGACGATCAGCGCCTGACCCGGGCTCTCCAGGAACTGCTGGGCCGGCAGCCCCAGCCGGCGCAACGCCTCGTTGGCCGCGCCGAACTGCGGGTTGAACACGAAACTGGCCAGGATGCCGGTCGCGGCGGCCGACGCCACGTACGGCACGAAGATGCAGGTGCGGTAGAAGCCGATGAGCCGGATCTTCTGGTTCAGGGCCACCGCGATCAGGATGCCGAGCAGGATCGAGCCCGGCACGAACAGCACCGTCAGCACCAGGGTGTGCTGGGCCGCCGCGATCGCGTCCGGGTCGGTCGCGATCCGCTGGTAGTTGCGCCAGCCGACGTCGGTGGCCGGCGCGATCCCGTTCCACTTGGTCCGCGAGATGAAGAACGCCCAGACCGCCGGGAAGATCGACAGGCCGACCACCAGCAGGGTCGCCGGCCCGGCGAACCCCCACCCGGTCAGCGAGCGGCGGGCCGCCCGGCCGCGCGCCGAGCGCGGCCGGGGTTCCTCGGGGCTGCGCGTACGCGGCGTCGCGGCGAACGTGAGTGTCATCAGTTCTCCAGGGCGTCGGCCGACTTGCGGGCCGCCTCGTCGAGGGCCTCCTTCGGCTGGGCGGCGCCCTGCAGCACCTTGGCGATGCCGTCACCGACGTTGCGCGACATCACCTCGTAGCCGGCGACCGTCGGCCGGGCCTGCTTCGCATTGGCCAGGTTGTCGAAGAACTTCTGCCCACCCGGGTACTCCTTGACGTACGCCGCGAACTCGGGCGTGCTCTGCTCGGACGACCGCAGCGGCAGATTACCGACGGCGAGGTTCCACTTGGCGTCGATCTGCGCGCTGGTCAGCCATTTGATGAAGTCGCGCGAGGCGCCGGCCCGGTTGGCGTCCTCGTGGTCGAAGAGCACCCAGAGGTCGGGACCGGACACGGTCTGGTGGTCGCCGTTGACCCCGGGCAACGCGGCCACGCCGTAGTCGAGCTTGGCGTCCTTGATCTCCAGCAGTGACCACGGTCCGGAGAGCATCATGGCGACGTGGCCGCTGTTGAACAGCCGGGTGTACTTCTCGTCGGTCTGGTCGAGATACATCGACTTGTCGTCGACGGCCATCGCCCGCAGGGTCTCCAGAGCCTTCACGCCGGCCTCGGAGTTGAAGGTCGGCTTGGTGCCCTCCAGGATCTTGCCGCCGTTCTGCCAGAGCAGCGGCCACAGGTGCCAGGTGGTGTCCTCACTGCCGGACACCGAGTAGGCGGTGCCGTAGGTGCGCGACGCCGGGTCGGTCAGCTTCTTGGCGGCGGCGCGGAACTGCTCCCAGGACCAGTCGTCGGTGGGATAGGCCTCGCCGGCGGCGTCGAAGATCTTCTTGTTGTAGATCAGGGCCAGGTTGTCGACCAGTGCCGGGATACCGATCACCTTGCCGTCCGAGGTGGCCACCGTACGGGCGGCCGCCGGCATCTCGGTCCAGGCGAAGGTCGGGTCGGCCACGAAGGCGGTCAGGTCCTGGGTCTTGCCGCTGGCGGCCAGGTCGCCGGCCCAGTTGCCGAACGCGTACGAGATGTCGGGGTAACTACCGCCCGCGAAGCCGGCGGAAAGCTTGGTGAGCAGGTCGTCCGTGGTGGGCGCACCCGCCGAGGTCTTGATCGTGACGTTGGGGTGGGCGGCGTGGTACTCGGCGGCCAGGCCCTCGGCGACCTTCTCGGCCTCCGAGGTCTGCCCGGTCCACCAGGTGAGGGTCACCGCCGCCGCGGGGTCGTACCCCGCCGCCGCGTCCTTGCCGTCGCTCTCGCCGCCCGTGCAGGCCGCGCTCAGGAGCAGTGCCGCGCTCGCGGCCGCCAGCAGCCGGGTCCGCCGGCCGCGCCGAGTGGAGGTCATCCCTGTACCTACTTTCGTCACACCGCGTCGGTGAGGACGACGGATCTGGTGAGCAGCCGGGGGCGGTCGGGGTCGAGGCCGCGGTGCGCGGCCAGGGCCAGAGCGAAACGCTGGGCGAGGACCAGCTGGGCGAGGGGGTCGCGGTCGTCGCGGTAGGTGGTGGCTCCCGCCGTACGGCCGACCTCGTCGAGCGCGAGCGGCACGTCGCCGAACGAGAAGACGAGGCTGCGGGACCCGGCCACCGCGACCGGACCGTGCCGGAAGTCCATCGCCGGGTACGACTCCGAGTAGGCCTGCGCCGCCTCGCGGACCTTCAGCGCCGCCTCGTGGGCGAGCCCGACCGTCCAGCCGGTGCCCAGGAACACCAGGTGATCGATGTCGGCCGGGTCGGCCGGCAGCGGCGCCTCGAGGGCGGCGGTGCCGTCCGCGACCAGGTGACTCAGGTCCGCCCCGAACGCGGCCCGGGCCAGGGCCAGCACCGTGGTCGGGAAGCGGGTCTGCACCACGCTGCGCTCGTCGGCGAAGTCGAGCAGCAGCCGGGTCTCGGCGAGCGTGTCGACCGGTTCACCGGCGACGGCGGTGACCGCCACCCGGTGGGTGCCCCGCGGCACCTGGCGCAGCGCGTCGAGCACCTCGGTCGAGGTGCCCGAGCGGGTGATCGCCACGACACGGTCGTAACGGCGCCGGGGCACGTACTCGGAGGCGCACACCGCGTCGGTCTCGCCGAGACCGGCGCTCTCCCGCAGCTCGGCGATGCTCTGGGCGACGAACCACGAGGTGCCGCAGCCCAGGATCAGCATCCGCTGTCCCGGCACGGCGAGCTCGCGGCGGGCCTGGGCGGTCAGGCCGAGGCCCTGTTCCCAGACGGCGGGCTGGCTGGCGATTTCCTCCGACGTGTCGTTCATGGTCGAGGATTATGCTCGTTTGTTTTCGCTTCACAAGGTTCTGCGTCCAAACGAGCATTCCACGCTGCGCGTCTTGGAGCCTTCACCGCAACGCCTCGGGGATCAGGTCGCCGTGCGCCGCGGTCAGCTCGTCACACAATGCCCAGATCTGCTCCACCGGCAGGGTGGCCGCGGTGTTGGGGTCGACCATCGCCGCCTGCCGCACCATGCGCTTGTCGCCGGTGATCGCCGCCTGCACGGTCAGCTGACCCACGTTGACAAAGCCGCGGTTCAGCGCGGCGCACTGCGGGGGCAGCGCGCCGACCCGTTCCGGGCGTACGCCCAGAGCGTCGACCACGCAGGGCACCTCGACGGCGTAGTCCTCGGGCAGGTTGCTGATCAGCCCGTGGTTGGCGACATTGCCGTGGATGCGGCGCAGAGTCCCGGTGACCATGCTGTGGATGACCTGCGGGGCGTACTCGGTGGCGTCGCGGCTGACATCAAGAGGCTCGCCGGCCAGCACGGACTTGCGCACCGCGTGGTACTCGGCCACGTTGTCCGCGCTGATCCGCAGGTAGTCGCCGACCGGGATGCGCAGCCGCTCGATCTCCGCGTCGTCGTGCAGATACCAGGGCAGGTACTCCGAGGAGTGCTCGCTGGTCTCGGTCGGGAAGTAGCCCAGCCGCGAGTACATGTCCATCCGCACGCGGCGGCGCAGCTCGGGATCCCGGGCGAGCAGCTCGTCCAGCCGTGGATACAGGCTCTGGCCGCGGTGCTCGAAGCGCAGCAGCCACGCCTGGTGGTTCACTCCGGCTCCGGTGTAGTCGACTTCCTCGTACGGGATGCCGAGCAGCTCGCTCAGGTCGCGCACGGTCCAGTAGACCGAGTGGCACAGGCCGACGGCCTTGAGCTCGGGGGCGACGGCCGCGAGGTAGCCGACGTTCATCGCCATCGGGTTGGTGTAGTTGAGCAGCCACGCGCCCGGGCACAGCTCGCGCATGTCCCGGGCGATGCCCTCGAGCACGGGGAAGGTGCGCAGCGCGCGGAAGATGCCGCCGACGCCGAGGGTGTCGCCGATGGTCTGGCGCAGCCCGTACTTCGCCGGGATCTCGAAGTCGCGCACGGTGGCGGCGTGCATGCCGACCTGGATGGCGTTGATGACGAAGTCGGCGCCGTCGAGCACGGCCCGGCGGTCCAGGCTCGTGGTGATGACGGGCCGGGCGCCGAGCTGCTCGGCCGTACGGCGGGCGATCGCCTCGGCCGTCTCCAGGCGTTCGGCGTCGATGTCGTGCAGGGCGAGGGTGACCCCGCGCAGCTCGTCGAAGGAGAGGATGTCGGCGAGCAGCTCACGGGTGAACACGACGCTGCCCGCGCCGAGGAAAGCGATCACTGTCATGGCGGGATTGTTGGCGGTTACGCCCCAAGCGCGCAAGGAAATCTGGTGTATCGCTTGGAAACGAACTACAGTGACTGCGCGTTTGATCATTCCTTCCTGATGAGGGCCCATGCCACAGAGTTCGCTGCGCCGCGCCGACCGGGTGTCGGCCATCCTCGAGCGGGTGGCCAGCCACGGCTCCGTCGACGCCGGGCACCTGGCCGACGAGTTCCGCGTCTCCCCCGCCACGATCCGCCGCGACCTGCAGGTCCTGGAGGACCAGCGGTTGCTGTCGCGCACCCACGGCGGCGCCGTGGCGGTCGACGTCGCCTACGAGCTGCCCGTGCGCTACCGGGTGGGCCAGCACCGCGAGGAGAAGGCCCTGGTGGCGCAGAAGGTGGCGGCGCTGCTGCCCAAGGGCCCGCTGACCCTGGGCCTGACCGGCGGCACGACCACCCACCTGCTGGCCCGGCTGCTGGCGGAGCGCGTCGACCTGACCGTGGTGACGAACGCGCTGAACATCGCCGCCGAGCTGGCCCTGCGTCCCCGGCTCAAGCTGATCATGACCGGTGGCGTGTCCCGCACGCAGTCGTACGAGCTCGTCGGGCCGCTCGCGGACCAGGCGCTGGCCGGCCTGAACATGGCGGTGGCGGTGGTCGGGGTGGACGGCATCAGCGCCCGCGGCGGCCTGACGACCCACGACGAGATCGAGGCGAACACCAACGCGGTGATGATCCGGCGGGCCGACCGGGTCATCGTGGTGGCGGACGGCTCGAAGGTGGGCAAGGTGTGCCTGGCCGGCATCTGCGCGATCACCGACGTGGCGACGCTGGTCACCGACACGAGCGCGGATCCGGCCGGCATCGAGGCCATCCGCCGGGCCGGCACCGAGGTGATCGTGGCCAGCGCCGCGAGCTGAATCGGCCCGGGCGGAGTACATTGACATGCTTCAATTCCACTCAGTGGGAGGTTGGAGTCATGCGCCGCAAGCTCGCCCTGGTCAGCACGCTGATACTCGGTGTCGGCACCCTCGCCGTGGCCCAGGCCACCGAGGCCTACTCGGAGACCCGTGCGGCCGTGCTGCCCGCACCCGATCTGGCCGATCCGGAGATTGTCGCGACGGGTCTGACCGTTCCGTGGGGGCTCGGGTTCCTGCCCGACGGCAGCGCCCTGGTCGCCGAACGCAACAGTGCCCGCATCCTGCAGCTGCGCCCGGGCAGCGCCCCGGCCGTCGTGGCCACAGTCGACGGGGTCGTCCCGGCCGGTGAGGCCGGCCTGCTCGGTCTGGCCGTGTCACCGACGTACGCCGAGGACGGCTACGTGTACGTCTACTTCACCTCGGCCTCGGACAACCGCATCGCCCGCCTGCGGCTCGACGCCCCGCAGGGCCAGCAGGTGATCCTCAGCGGGCTGGCCAAGGCCACCATCCACGACGGCGGCCGGATCGCCTTCGGACCGGACGGCATGCTCTACGCGGGCGTCGGCGACGCCGGCACGACCGCGAACGCGCAGAACCAGCAGAGCCGCAACGGCAAGATCCTGCGGATGCGGCCGGACGGCGGTGTCCCCGCCGAGGGCAACCCGTTCCCCGGCTCGCTGGTCTACAGCCTGGGCCACCGCAACGTCCAGGGCCTGGCCTGGGATGCGCAGGGCCGGCTGTACGCCGCCGAGTTCGGCCAGAACACCTGGGACGAGGTCAACCAGATCGTGCCCGGCGGCAACTACGGCTGGCCGACGGTCGAGGGCCGCAGCACCGACTCGCGCTTCCGTGACCCGATCGTCGTGTGGAGCACCGCCGAGGCCTCGCCCAGCGGCGCCACGATCGACGGCAGCACTCTCTACGTCGCCGCGCTGCGCGGCCAGCGGCTCTGGTCGGTCCCGCTGGACGGCAACGGCGGCGCCGGTACGCCGGCCGCGCTGCTGCAGGGCCGGTACGGCCGCCTGCGCACCGCTGAACGGGCGCCGGACGGCTCGCTCTGGATCACCACGAGCAACCGGGACGGCCGAGGCACTCCGGCGGCGGCCGACGACCGGGTCATCCGCTTCCCGGCTCAGTCCACGGTCGCCGGCGGCTGACCCGGCACCTGGACCTCGATCCGTTCCTTGCGCACTTCGCCCGAGACGGTCTGCTGGTCGGTGTGGACCACCTTGCGCAGGCGGACCCGCTCGACCGGCACGATCTCGGTGCTGACGACCGGGCGCTCCTCGTGCAGGGTGACCTCGAAGATGGTGCCGCCGTCGGGCGTCAGGAAGTCCTCGTCGGTGCCGAACACATCCGGGTCCGTGACCAGCGACTGCGCGTGGGACGGGATCGGTTCGCGTTCCAGCCGCAGCTCCTCGCGGCGGATCGTGACGGTGATCTGCACGTCCTCGGTGACCACGTGCTTGCGCAGCCGGGCCCGGCCGATCTCCACCACGTCGGCCCCGACGACCAGCCGCTCCTCCGACCGGGTCATCGCACCGTCGCGCAGAGTGGCGATCAGCTCCTCGCGGGACAGCTCCGCGGCGCCGAGCACGCCGGCCTCGTGGACCCGCTCCCGGAGCTGGTCGTCGCTCATCGCGTCCAAGTGGGTGTCCACACTTCCTCCATGAGCGTCGTCGGCCCGCGACCTGCGGCACCGGGGGTCCGCAGAACTGCCCGCAGGTTTACGTCGTAAACGCGCTGTGCGCTTCCCCACCCGATCGGGTCGGTAATCTCGTCGGCGTCCGGGTATGCGGCAGGTGGAGCACACGGGAGGGCGGATCCGATGACGGCCGGGAACCACGACGCCGCGCTCAGCGCGATCGCCGCGACCATCGAGCAAGCCGGGGTGTGCCTGCAGTTCGAGCCGCAGCCGACGGCCCTGGAGACCTGCTGGTACACGGTCGGCCTGACCGGCCACGGCCAACCGGAGCTGATCCTGTTCGGGCTCCCGCCGGACATCACCCGCCCCGCCCTGCGCGCCCTGGCCGCGGGGCTCATCGCCGGGCGCCGGGAGGTCACCGCTGGCGGCACCGCCGACGACGTGCTCGAGGGACACCCGGTCACCTTCGTGACAGTGACCGAGCCGGAGCGCCACCTGCCCGTCGCCGCGCAGTTCTACGCCGGCACCGGCAGGCCGTTACGGGCCCTGCAGATCGTGTGGCCGGACAGGTATCACCGGTGGCCGTGGGAGCCGGGCACACGGGTGCACGACATGCCGGTGCTGGGCGAGCACGCCGGGGTCACCGGCCGGTGACCTGCCCGCCCCGGGCGCGGGTGCAGTCCAGCACACGGGCGGTTGGCGAACAGCAGCATCCGGTCGCTCGCCGCGACGTCGGAGGGCGATGAGGCATGCCGGGAACCCGGCCGGCGCCGCCGCCGCGTACACGGCGCTGGTGCGCGTCCTCGGTCCGGAGCATCCCGGGACCGTGGCCGCGCACCGGGCCGTCATCCGGTCGAATGCCCGTCGCTGAGCCGCCGGCGGATCAGCAGCCCAGGCGCCGCGAGGAGAGCGCGATGTCGTCGATCCAGAGGTCGAAGCCGGCCGGCGTCGTGCCGCCCTGGTACAGCTGCCAGCCGATCTTGACCGTGTCGACCGCCGGCAGCACGAACGGGACCTGGTTGCCGCCGTGGGCTCCTTCGCCGGCGGTCAGGGTCACGTCGTCGCCGATCCAGGTGGTCACCGTGTTCGTCGCCGCGTCGAGGCGCCATTCGACGCACTGCCAGGTGTCCGCGGCGGTGGGGGCCGATTCGGTCCAGGCGGTCCAGTCGCCGGTGGGTCCGCCGTCCGCGCCGATGCCCCACAGGGAACGGTCCACCGTGGGCACGTACTGCCCGCCGAGCGGGCGCACCACCTCGGCGCTGCCCGATCCGGTCGCCTCGACCAGGGTGAAGTGCGCCCAGTCGGGTGCGGTGGGGAACGCGTCGACGCGCAGCCGCATCCGGCCGTAGAAACCGCCCGCGGGTACGGCTAGATCGTCGACCCGCAGGAAGGCGCGCCCGTTGTCGACCGTGCGGACGTGCAGCACCTTGCCGGCGTGCCGGCCGGCTGCCCGGCGTTCCACGGTCAGGGTGCCGTTGCGGGTGTCGATCCCCCAGTCGAGGCTGCTGGCCCCGCCGACCGGCAGCCGGTCGAAGTTCTCGCAGAACAGCACACCTGGCCTCGTACAGTCACGGGCGCTGGACGCACCCGCCGCGCCGGCGGCACCGCTGCCGGCGAGCAGGCACACCGTCAGCGCGGAGACGGCGGTGAGCAGACGGATGGACTTCAATGGTTCCTCCTGGGGTCGGGACAGTCAGGGCTGGGCGTTGAGAAAGCCCACGAGGGTGGCGGTCCACCAGCCGGCCTGGGAGATGGTCGCCACCAGGACGGCGCGGGCCAGCAGCCGGCGCGGCGGGGTCGTGCCGTTGAGCGCGAGCAGCCGGCGCTGGACCGTCGCGGCACTCAGCCCGTTGAGCGCCACGACCAGCACGGCGACCAGCTTGACCAGGGTGAGCGGCGCGGAGGTGTCCGGGGCCAGGAACACCCCGCTCAGGCTCAGGCCGGCCAGGCCCAGCCAGATCGGGGTGTGTGCGACCTGGGCGGCCCGCACCAGAGAGAGCAGGTCCTGACGCCCGATCAGCCACATCAGACCGAACCAGTCCAGGCTCAGCACCGCGCCCATGCCCAGCACGAGCGCGGCCAGGTGCACGAAGAGCGCGAACGGCCGGATGCCCGTCGCGGCCGGCATGTGCGGCGCGGCGAGCAGCATCGCGGCCCATCCGGCCGCGAGGGCCGAGGCAACGACATAGGACGGTACGCGGCGACGCTGCCGCAAGTGGCGCGGAGCAGAACTGACGGCGGTCAAGAAGACCTCCCGGGAGAGCCGTGGGAGCGCTCCCATCATCGCACATCATCTATGTCCGCGGGTACGAGGAACGGGGCCACCGATGCTGGTGGCCCCGTTCCCGGGCGATGGACTGCCGGCCGTCAGCCGGCGTACGTCTCGAACTCGGCGACCTTGGGCGTACCCGTCGAGCCGGTGATGTTGAAGGTGATCTTGGTCAGTGCCACCGGGGCGAAGCTGATGACACCGGCCCCGCTGCCCGAGGCCAGGACGGCTCCGGTGCTGTGGTTGAGGACCTGCCAGGAGCCGATGCTGCCGGCCGAGCCCGACGCCTCGCGGATGTTGATCCGGGACACCGTGGTCGCGGAGCCCCACTTGATCGAGATGGAGCCGGTGGCGCCGGCCGGGGACCAGAAGGTGCTCAGGTCGCCGTCGCGGACGTTGCCGTAGCCCGTACCGCCGGCCTTGCTGGAGCCGTCCGAGCCGGCGCCGATGCTCAGGTTCGTGCCGCTGGGCTGGGTCGGCGCCGGGGTGGTCGGGGCCGGGGTGGTCGGCGTGGGGCCGGTCGGGCCCGGCGTGGTCGGGGTCGGCTGCTGCGGCGAGCAGTTGCCGTTCGAGACCTGCAGACCCTTGTTGGCGCCGGCCGTCTGGCTGACGATCGCCGGCACGCAGGAGGCGCCGTCGAGGGTGTACGCGTACGGGATGCTGACGCTGGTGTTGCTCTGCGGGTTCGGGCCGGCGGGGTTGGTCTCGCTGCCCGGGGCCGACCACGTCACGTTGTCGAAGATGTTGCCGCTGACCTGCCAGAAGCCGGCCTCGGAGGTGTAGAAGGTGCCGAGGACGTCCTTGGAGTTCTTGAAATAGTTGTTCTCCACCTTGGCGCGGGCGCCGGCCCGGGAGTTGATGCCGGACTCGTTCAGGCTCACGTACGAGTTGTTGTAGATGTGCGCGATGCCGCCCCGCAGCAGGGGCGTGCGCGAGTCGATGTTCTCGTACGAGTTGTGGTGGAACGTGATGAAGCTGTTGGACCGGTCGCTCTCGCTGGAGCCGATCAGCCCGCCGCGGCCGGAGTTGCGCAGGATGCTGTAGGACAACGTCACGTACTGGGTGTTGTCCTTCATGTCGAACAGGCCGTCGAAGCCCTCCGACTCCCCGCCCGACGCCTCCAGGGTGGCGTGATCGACCCAGACGTTGCGGACGGTGCTCTCCATGCCGATGGCGTCGCCGCCGTTGGAGGTGGGCGAGCCCGACTTCTTGACGTTCCGGACGGTCACGTTCTGGATGATGATGTTGCTGGAGTCCCGGATGTGGATGCCCAGCTGGTCGAAGACCGCGCCCCCGCCGACCCCGATGATCGTGACGTTGCTGATCCCCTTGAGCTCGATCTTGTCGGCGGCGGTGTTGCAGCTGGCGCCGGACACCTTGGTGGTGTTGCCGTGGTTGATGGTGCCCTGCACCTCGATGATGATCGGGGTGCTGCTGCTGGCCCGGCCGCACAGGGCCGCATGGATCGCGGTGCCCGTGGTGGCCCGCACCGTCTGCCCGCCCGCGCCGCCGGTGGTGCCGCCGTTCTGGGTCGCGTAGCCGGTGACGCCGCCGGTCGCGGCCGACGCCTGGGACATCGGCAGGGCCACCGCGACGGCGCCACCGACGGCCGCCGTGCCCAGTGCGGCCAGGAGTCGCATGGCAACTGGTCGTCTCATTCTCGTCTCACCTTTTCCTCGCATGTGCCGTGGGTCCGGGAAGGGTGCAGCGCCCCACGGCACCGACGAGGATGCCGGCCGGCTCGGGCCAGGAAAGCGCTTACCTGGAGCGAGGATAGAGAGACGTTCATCGATAGGGCAAGGTCCTGTCCGGATTACGGGCATACGGCCGTGATGTTTCCGCGGTATTGCCACCGGGTCAGCCGCGGCCACCGCCCGGAGCGCCGGCGCGGGCCTCGATCGCCTTGACGGTGTTGCCGAGGGTCTTCGCGAGGAAGCCCTTGCCCACGGTGCCGAGCAGCGCCCCCACCACCCGCCCCTTGAGGTTGCGGCCCTCGCGCACCACCACGACGTCCAGGTCGGTCCCGCCGCCGGGCTGCCCGGTCAGGGTGTACGTGTGACCCGAGGCACCGCCCCAGATGTTGGAATCGGTAGTCGTCATGACAACGCGGCGCGGATCGGACCAGTCGTACCGCAGGCGTTCCCAGATGCCGCCCGATCCCTCCGTGACATCGGCCCAGTCGGCGCCCCGGTCGTGCACCTTGAGAAAATCGTCGGAGCTGTTCCCGAACAGCTCCGAACGCCCCGGCCCGAAATCTGTGAGCGCGGCGACGACCTGCTCCGGTGTCGCCGTGGTGGTCTGCTTGAGGTGGATCGTGGCCATGACGTGCTCCTCGGAACGGGTTGTCTGCTGACCCGGACCAGCCTGCCCGTTCCGAAGATCCACCGAGCCGGTGACACCCCCTGGTCAGGCCACCGGCACACCCTGGGCAGGAGTCCGCCGGGGCGGCTCCCGGCGGTCAGGGAGCGATGCCGAGGGACTGCCGGAGGAAGGCCAGCTCGTACTCCCAGAGGCCCGGCACCGACACGCCCATGTGGGTGACCCCCGGCAGGGGCAGCACGGTGTGCGGGCGGCCCGCCGCCACCAGCGCCGCCGACAGTTTCATCGTGTGCACCGGCAGCACGTTGTCGTCGATCATGCCGTGCACCAGCAGCAACGGCCGCCGCAACCGCGGAGCATCGGCGATCAGCGAGCCGTGCGCGTACCCGTCGGGGTTCTCGGCCGGCAGGCCCAGCGTGCGCTCCTGCCAGTGGGAGCTGTAGAGCAGCTGGTCGGTCACCGGGGCGCCGGCCACCGCGGCGTGGAACACGTCGGGACGGCGCAGCACCGCCAGCGCCGCGAGGTAGCCGCCGGCCGACCAGCCGCGGATGCCCACCCGGTCCAGGTCCAGGTCGGGGAACCGCCCGGCGGCGGCGTGCAGCGCGTCCACCTGGTCCTGCAGGCGGGGACCGGCGTGATCACCGGCGCGGGCGCGTTCCCACTGAGGTCCGCGCCCGGGCGTGCCCCGGCCGTCCGCGACGATCACCGCGAAGCCCTGGTCGGCGAACCACTGGGCGGCCCAGTAGCGGGAGCGGGCGGCGACGGCCCGCTGCGCGGCCGAGCCACCGTACGGGTCCATCAGCACCGGCAGCCGGGCCGCGCCCGGCTCGTGACCGGCGGGGAACAGGACCGCCGTCCGCAGGTCCCGCTCCCCCAGGGTCAGGAGCTGCGGCGCCGGGCGCACCGGCGGCTCAGCCACGAGACTGCGCACCTCGCGGCCGTCGACCGTGACCGTCTCGCCGTCGAGGGTCTGCGCGTCCACGACGGTCACGCCGCCGGCGCGGCACCCGCCGTACAGTCCGGGGACCGTGGTGATCCGGGCCGGGCCGGTCGCCGCCGACCAGGTCCACAGGTGCCGTTCGGCCGGATCCTGTCTGGCCGCGAACAGCACGGTGTCGCCGTCGACCGAGAGCACTTCGTCCAGCTGCAGGCCGGGCGGCGTGACCGGTACGCCGTCGGCGGTGAGCCGCCGGGTGTCGCGGTCGTCCACGCTCCACAGCAGGGACCCCGACGCGGTGTGCGCGGGGATGCCCGTGACGATCGTCGTCCACTCCGGGTCGGTGTTCTCCTGCCGCACCGTAGTGGCGCCGGTCGCGGGATCGGCGGCCAGCACGCGCATCACCGTCTGGCGCCTGTTCTGCACGACCACCAGCAGCCCGGTCGCGTCCCACACCACCCGGGTCACGTACTCGAACGCGGCCCGGTCCCAGGCCACCGGCGTACGGCTGCCGTCCAGGCCGAGCACGTGCAGGCTGACGTCGGCGTTCGGCGTTCCCGCGGACGGGTAGCGCAGGGCGGTCGGTGGCTGCCCGGGGCGGCCCGGGTCGGCGACGTACCAGATCTGGACCGGGGTGTCGTCCACCCGGGCGGCGACCAGGCTGCGGCCGTCCGGCGCCCACCAGTAGCCCTCGAACCGGTCCATCGACTCGGACGCCTCGTGCTCGGGCAGACCCCACGACACCTCGGGGCCGTCGGGTTCGGCCAGCGGCCGGTCGTCCTTGCCGTCGCGGCCGACCACCCGCAGCTCGGCCTCGCACACGTACGCGACCGTGCGGCCGGTCGGGTCGATCCGGGCCTCGGCAGCCGGTTCCTGCGCGCCCAGCTCGGTGACCTCGGCGGAGGCCACGTCGACCGCGTACAGCCGGCCGGCCACGGTGAACACCGCTGTGCGGACGGCGGCGTCGGTGGCGTAGGAGCCGATGCCCGCAGAGCGGTCCCGGGCCCGTTCCCGCCGGGCGCGCTCGCGCTCGGACAGCGGCCCACCGTCGGCCGCTCCCAGCGCCGTCGCATCCACCAGCCGCCGTTCCGTCCCGGTCGCGACCTCGTACGACCAGAGATCGCCCACGGGGTCGGTCGCGCCGCGCGAGCGCAGGAACAGCACCCGGGAGCCGTCGGGGGCCACCGCGAACCGGCGCGGGCGGCCGAGCGTGAATCCCTGGGTGCGGGCGACCAGCGCGGGGAACGAAGAAGTCATGCCCCAGTCTCCCCGCTGGAGCACGAGCCGTCAGCCCGGCGCAGCCGGCCGCCGCGCGGATTGCCGGTCGGCTGCCGGGTGCCTGCCTGGTCGCCGGGCCCACGCGGGCCGAGGATCGACGGCACCCGCGGCGATCCAGGAGGCCCGATCATGTCGATGCGGATGCTGCTGCTGACGACCGCCCCGCCCGCCGCCGGCGTCGCCCTCGGCCATCTGCTCGGCGGTCGCCTCAGCGGTCTGCGCGTTCTGGCGACGAAGGCCCTGTGGCTGGTGTGGATCGCGGCGGCCGTGCAGGTGATGCAGTACACCGTCACCGAGGAGCTGCTCGGCGTGCCGTTGCTCGCGGTGGTCTTCCTCGCCGTGCTGGCCTGGCTGGCCGCGGGCATCGCCGGCTGGCCGCGGCCGCTGCGGGCCGCCGGGGCCGTGATCCTGATCGGCGCCGCGCTCAACGGGCTGGCCATCGCCGGCAACGGCCGGATGCCCTACGAGCCGGCAGCCGCCCGGGCCGCCGGGCTCACGGCCGGTGTCGTCACGGCCAAGAACGAGCCGGCGCACCAGCACACCCGGCTGGCCCCGCTCGGCGACACCATCCCCGTCCCGCCGCTGCACGCGGTCATCAGCCCCGGCGACATCCTGATCGGCGTCGGAGCCTGTGCGCTGATCGCGCTCGCGATGCACCGGCAGCGGCGCGGCGGTCCCGTACCCCGGCCCGGCGACGCGGAGGAGGTGAATGATGATCCACACCTGGAACTGGCAGCGCATCGCCCTGGCGATCCTCACGGTGGCGGCCCTGGCGACGCTGCTCACCACGATCGGCGCACCGATGACCGAAGGAAGCTGACGAGCGGAGGACACCCATGATTCGGACCGTTCGGTGGCGGGAGATCGTCATCGTCTGCTGCACGCTGGCCGCCGTGGCACTGCTGCTCTTCACCATCGGCGCACCGCACGAGCACGGCGGCTGACCGGCCACGGGGAGCCGGCCCGGGCCGGGCCGGCTCCCCGCTCAGGCGGCGTCACCACTCGGCGGTGCAGTCGTAGTCGTTGCCGCGCTGCAGGCAGGCCGAGAACCGGTAGTTGGGATCGGCCAGCGTGATCTGCCCGAAGGTGTGGGTGGAGGTCTGGCTGCCGTCGTTACGGGTGCCGTGCACGAACTCCCGGCTGCCGTTACTGAGGATCCGCAGCCAGATCACGTCGTTCTCCCGCCACCGGCTGCTCGCGCTGACCCGGGCCCAGCCGTACTGGTAGCCCTGGTACCAGCCGGCACGCAGCTCGATGGTGACGCCGAACTTCGTGGTGTACGGCCCCACCGGCGTCGTCCGGTTCGTGGTCTCGTTGACCTGGCTCAGGTCGAGCACGCTGGGCGCCGCCTGGGCCGGCCCGGCGGCGACCAGCGACCCCAGGATCCCGAGCAGAGCGGCGGCGGCCAGGATCCGCTTACGCATGAAACGCATCGTCATTCCCCCATGGAAATCACCTCGGTGGACAGTGCCGGTCCAGCCTCGCCGCGGTGCCGTACGGGACGCCAGCCGTTCGACGGACGTCGAACGTTCCGCGTGCCGGGTCAGTGGCCGAGACCGGCCTCGCGGGCCCGGACGATCGCCTCGGCCCGGTCGGCCACCTGCAGCTTGGCGAACACGTTGGAGACGTTGTTGCGGACCGTCTTCGGTGACAGGTACAGCGCCGCGGCGATCTGGCCGTTCGACCGGCCCGCCGCGAGCAGCTCGAGGATCTCCCGTTCGCGGGCGGTGAGCTGCGGGAACGCCGCCGTGGGGGCGGGCGGGCCGGCGGCGAAGAACTCGGCGATGCGCACCGCGAGGCTGGCCCCGAAGACCACGCCGCCGGCGGCCACCGTGGTGATGGCCCGGACGATCTCCTCCTGCTCGGCGCCCTTCACCAGGTAGCCGCGCGCGCCGGCGCGGACCGCGGCGAACACCGTGCCGTCGTCCTCCGACATGGTGAGCACGACCACGCCCACCGAGGGGGCCTCCAGCGCCAGCCGCCGGGTCGCCTCCACCCCGTTGAGCTCGGGCATCTGCACGTCCATCACGACCACGTCGGGCAGCAGCCGGACCGCCTGCGCGACCGCCTCGGCGCCGTTGGCCGCGGTGCCGACCACCTCGACACCGCCCACCGAGGTGAGCAGCATGGCCAGGCCGTCCCGGAAGATCGGATGGTCGTCGGCGACCAGCACCCGTACCGGTTCCTCGGTCATGCCCCCACCTCCGCGACCGCGAGTGGCAGCCGCGCGCGTACCACCGTGCCTTGTTCGTCGGGGCACTCTATCCGGCAGTCGCCGCCCAGCTCGGCAGCGCGTTCGCGCAGCGACACGAGTCCCACCCCGGAGGGGGTGCCGGCCGGGATGCCGGCACCGTCGTCGGCCACCTCGACGACGAGGTCGCCGCCGGCGACCTCCAGGCGGACCCGGCAGGTGCGCGCGCCCGCGTGCCGGGCCACGTTGGTCAGGGCCTCGGAGGCGATCCGGTACGCGGCCACCTCGACCGCCGCCGGCAGCGTGTCGAGCCCGTCGCCGCCGTCGACAGTGACGCTGAGTCCCGGCGCGCGCAGCCGGGCAGCCTGCTGCCGGACCGCGCCGAGCAGTCCCACGTCGTCCAGGGCCGGCGGGCGCAGGTCGTGCACCAGCCGCCGGACGTCGGCCAGGGCCGCCGTGACGTCGTCGCGGGCCTGCCGCAGCAGCCCGTCGGCCTGCTGCGGGTCACGGGCCGCCAGGTTGCGGGCCGCGTCGATGCGCAGTGCCACCCCGCCCAGCGCCGGGCCCAGCCCGTCGTGCAGGTCGCGGCGCAACCGGCGGCGCTCCTCCTCCCGGGCGGAGACGATCTGCTCCCGGCTGCGCTGCAGCTCACGGGCCAGGTGGGCGGTGCGGGCGGCGAAAGCGGCCTGGCGCACCACGTCACCGAGCAGCCGCTCGTCGCGCGCGGACAGCACGGCCCGGGCACCACCGCGGGGCAGCACCAGCCGGCCGACGGCCTCACCCCGGTAGGTGATCGGCAGCACCTGCGTCTGCGCGGGCGGCTCCCCGTGGGCGGCGACGATCCGGTCCCCGCCGGCCCGGTCGACCTCGACCGACACGTACGGCGACCGGAACGCCTCGGCCACGCTGCGGGCGACGGCGAGCAGCTGGTCCTCCGGGCTGTCGGAGCGTTCCAGCTGCTCGGCCAGCCCGGCGACCACACCGTACGGGTCGTCGCGCCGGCCCAGCACGACCCTCCGTACGAGCAGCCACAGCCGGTGCCGCAGTGGCCCGTACCCGGCGGCCACCACGAGCAGGGCCAGCACCGCCGCGTCCCGTTCGGCGAGCCGTTCACCCAGCACGGCACTGGTCAGGCCCAGGACGCAGGCGTCGACGGCGAGCACGCTGACCGCCAGGGCGCCGTAGAGCACGGTCGCGCCGAGCAGCCGGTCGATGTCGACGAGCTGCGGGCGCACGATGCCGATCACCAGGGCGATCCCGGTCAGCGCGACCGAGGTGGTCAACCCGATCGACGTCCACGCCGCCGGCAGCACCCGGGTGGACAGCATCACCAGGGCGGCCACCACGGCGGCCCACAGCAGCCAGCGCATCCGGGCCCGGCGCTGCGGGTCGCCGGCCGAGCGGCGGTACCGGCCCACCACCACCGCGACCGGCACGATCAGGCTGACCGGCACCAGCGCACCGGCCACGGCGAGCAGCGCGGTCCAGACGCCGTCGGGCAGCCACACCGTGGTCAGGTCGAGGTCGAGCCCGGCGAACGGCGGCGGGATCGGGCCGCCCGCGTCGGCCTGGGCCAGGCCGGACGGCACCAGCAGCAGCACCACCGGCAGCAGTGCGGTGCTGGCCAGCCCGATCAGCGAGGCGATCCGCCACCGGCCGCGCGGCAGCCGCCCGTACGGGTAGAGCAGCAGCACCACCGGCAGCGACAGCAGCAGCGCGGCACCCAGCCGCTGGTAGACCCAGAAGGCGAGGGCGGCGCCGGGCCGGGCCGGATCGGTGAGCGTGGCGTAGGCCAGCCAGGACGAGGCGAGCCCGTCGAGGCTCCAGTGCACCCCGGTCACGAGCAGCACCCAGGCGAGCGGGTGCCGGGGCCGGCGGCGCAGCAGCAGGGCGCCCGGCACGGCCAGGGCCAGACCGGGGATGCCGGAGATCGAGCCGGGCTCGAGCACCGTGACAGTCCGGTGCGCGGCCGGCACGGCGAGGTCCAGCACCGCTGCGATGACGGTGGCGGCGATCGACAGCAGGACGGCCGACACGCCGACCGCGGTGTGCGCGGGACGCGCGCGTCCGTGCTCTTCCACGGGCTCATCGTCGCAGGCCGGGCGTCCCGCGGTCCCGAGACCGGTGTCCCGGGCGACCCGGGACAACCGACGGGACCGGGTCGGGGGCGCGCGGCCCTGCCGGCCCGGGACGCGTCCCGGACAGAGTTCTCCTCGTCGCGGCGCACACCGCACCGCCGCTCACCGAGAGGACTCACCATGTCGATCAGCACCAGCGCCGTGCCGGCCCGTACCGATGTCTCCGCCGCCGGCCCGGACCGGCCCGCCGCCTCCGCGGCGAGCGTGCGCCGCACCGGCTGGTTCGTCGCCGCCGGCGGTGCGATCTGGGCCGCCACCATGTACGCGGTCAACCCGCAGACCACCGACCCGAGCGGCATCACCCTCATCGACCTCGGCTCGCTGCCCTTCCAGTTCAGCCTGTTCGCGCTGGTCACCGCTCAGCTGCGGACCGGCGCCACCGGGATCACCCGGGTCGCCCGGGGCATGCTGCGCGTCGAGTACGTGCTGCTCGCCCTGGCCACACTCTGGACGATCCTGCACGGGGCCGTGCCCGCCTTCCGCGACGACCTGTGGCTGTCGGTGCTGGACGCGTTCTGGCCGCTGTCCATGGTCGGCATGTTCGTGATCGGCGTGAAGATCGCGGTGGCCGGCCGCTGGCGGGGCCCGGCCCGGGTGTGGCCGCTGGTCGCCGAGAGCTGGGCCGTGGTGACCGTGCCGTCCTTCGCCATCCTCGGCATGGGGGTGGGCCAGTACATCGGCGCCACCCACGCCGCGCTCGGCTACGGCTGCCTCGGCCTGATCCTGGCGCTGCGCCCGCACCTGACCGGCGCCCGCGACTGATCCCCGATCCGGCCCGCCCCGGTCCCCCGCCACCGCGGGCGCCCGGGGCGTTCAGCTGCGCGGGACCGGCCGGCCGTGGTCGTCCTCCTCGTCGCCGTCCTCAGTGGGCGAGGTATTCCTCGTCGGTGACCAGGTCGCCCCACTCGGACTCCGGACCCTGGCCGGGCCCCTCCCACATCGCCAGGTGCGTCATGAAGTGACCGGGAGCCGCGCCGTGCCAGTGCCATTCCCCCGGCGGCGTCCAGATCGACTCGCCCGGGGAGATCTCGATGATCTTGCCGCCGCGGGCCTGGACCAGGCCGCGGCCCTCGGTGACGTACAGCGTCTGGCCGACCGCGTGCGAGTGCCAGGCGGTGCGCGCACCGGGCGAGAACCGCACCGTGTTGACCCGCAGCCGGGACGGCGGCTCGCCCTTGGCGACGACGTCGAACCAGACGTCGCCGGTGAACATCTGCGCCGGGCCCTTGGTGGTCGGCTGCTTGCTCAGGATCTCCACGGTCTCCCCCTGGATCGGTGCGCTTCGTCGTCCCGGGATCGACGCTATGCCGCGGCCGGCCGGCCTGGGAGGGTCTGTCAGTACCTCTGCCATCAGGTCCTCCCAGCCGCTCGTGCGGTCCGCCTAACCTTGAACGCACGGTTGACGCCCACCGCGCCTCGCCCGAAGACGTCAGGAGCTGTGCCATGCGGATGAGAACCGCCGTCAGTGCCGCACTCGTTTCCCTCGCCGCCGTGCTCACCATGGTCGTCGCCGGCCCCGGCCCGGCGGAGCAGCCCGAGGCCGCGCAGTCACTGGTGATCGTGACCGAGCCGGACGACGTCCCGGCGACGTGGGCGGCCCCGCAGCCGAACCGGCACAGCGCCCCGGCGGCCTGGGACTGCCCCCAGGTGTAGGGCGACACCGTGAGTGACCCGGAACTGCTCGAGCGGCAGGCCGCCCTGCAGGCCGAGGGAGCCGAGCTGCTGGCTCGGCTCGACCGCCTGGGACCGCTCGCGCCGACCGGCAGCTTCGTATCCGGCCTGATGGTGTGGCGCGACCTCGACGTGATGCTGCTGGGCGGGCCGTCGTTCGGACCGCACGACGTGCTGCAACTGCTCGGGCACGCGGTCGAGCTGCCCGGCCTCACCAGCTTCGCCTGCGCCGACGAGCGCGGGGAACGCTCACCCACCGGCGAGCAGCGCGACGAGCGTTTCCATGTGCCGCTGCGCGTCGGCGAGTGGCGGGTCGACCTGTCCGTCTGGCTGTACGACGACCACGCGAACGTGACGGCGTATCACCGGGACCTGGCCGCCTCCCTCACCGCCGCCCAGCGGCTGGCCATCCTGCGCATCAAGGACGTCTGGCACCGGCGTCCGGAGTATCCGGACGAGGTGAGCGGTTTCGAGATCTACACCGCCGTGCTGGAGCACGGCGTGGCCACGCCGCGGGAGTTCGAGGCGTGGCTGCGGTCGGCGGCCTGATCACGCCCGGCATCCCCGCCTGTGTCAGCTGAGGAATTCCTCCGCGAAGCGGTGGACCTGCGCCACGTCGGTCGGATCGTCGAAGCCGACGATGAGCTCCTGGACGCCGGCGGCCTCGTAGGCGGCGATCCGCTCACGGATCGTGTCCACCGTGCCGACGAGCCCGTATCCGCCCAGGTCGCCCGGGTAGGCGAAATCGATGCCGGGCGGCACCGCCGCCCGGGCCTCCGCGTCGGTGTCCCGGATGATGCACACGGTCGTCGCCGTACGCAGGATGCTGTCGTAGTCACGCCCGACCTCGTCGCAGTGCGCGCGCAGCACGGCGTACTTGTGCGCCAGGACCGCGGGCGAGTCCATCACGTTGCAGGCGTCGGCGTACTTCGCCACCAGCCGCAGGGTGACCTTCTCGCCGCCGCCGGCGATCATCAGCGGGATGTGCGGCGACTGGACACCCTTGGGCTCGTTGACCGCTCCGCGCAGCTGGTAGTACCTGCCCTGGAAGGTCGTCTCCTTCTCGGTCCACAGCGAGAGGATGATCTGCGCTGCCTCACCGAGCCGCCGGAGCCGGTCGCCCGCGGTGCCGAACTCGTAGCCGTACCCGATGTAGTCGGGCTCGTACCAGCCCGCGCCGATCCCCAGCGTGAGCCGGCCGCCGGAGAGCACGTCCACGGTGGACGCCATCTTGGCCTGCAGGGCGGGGTTGCGGTAGCTGTTGCCGGTGACCAGCTGCCCGACCCGGATCCGGGTGGTGTCGCGGGCCAGGCCGGTCAGCACGGACCAGGACTCGAAGAGCATTTCCGCCGACGGCGGGATCGTGGTGAGGTGGTCGGGTGCCCACAGCGTCCCGTAGCCGAGCTCGTCCGCCGTGCGGGCGATCCGGGTCAGCGTCGCGTAGGCCTGGACCGGGTCGGTGAAGCGGGCGAACTCCTGCCCGAAACCGGTGGGAAGAAAGATACTGAAAGTCAGGGCCACGGTACGACGGTCCTTCCGCTCGGATGCCGGTGGTTGCGTAGTACCGACCGAGCGCGCACCGGAAAGGAATCGCCATGACAGCCCCTTCTTCCGAGGCGGACTTTCCGTCGTCCCTCAAGCCGGCGGCCACCACGCCCGCGGTGCGGTTCGCCAGTGGCGGCCACACGCTGCCGGGCGTGCTGCATCTGCCGGCGGGGCCCGGCCCCCACCCGGTGGTCGTGCTCCTGCACGGGTTCCCGGGCAACGAGCGCAACTTCGACCTGGCCCAGGCCTTGCGGCGGGCGGGCTACGCGGCCCTCGTGTTCCACTACCGCGGCTCCTGGGGCGCGGGCGGTTCCTGGTCCTGGCACCACGTGCTCGAGGACGCGGCCGCCGTCGTGGACGCCGTACGCGGGGACGCCATGGCCGGGGCCCACCGGCTGGACCCTTCCCGGGTCGCCGTGGCCGGTCACAGCCTCGGCGGGTTCGCCGCGCTGATGACCGCCGCCGCGGACCCGCGAGTCGGCGCGGTGGCCTCGATCGCCGGGTTCGACCTCGGCGCCGCCGCGGCGGCCGGCCAGGACCCGGCGGTCCGGGCCGGCTACGTCGAAGCTTTCGACGACGATCTGCTGCCGTTGACGGACACCAGCGGCGAGGCGCTCGTGCGGGAGATGGAGGCCGCCGGCCCGGCGTGGCGCCTAGGCGGCCTCGCGCCGCGGCTGGCCGACCGGCCGGTGCTGCTCGTCGGCACGGGCCGCGATCCCGTCACGCCCGCCGACACGCATCACCATCCGCTGGTACGGCAGTACCGGGAGTTTCCGATCGACCGGCTGGAACACCGGCTCTTCGATACCGATCACGCGCTGTCCGATCATCGGACCGCGCTGGCTCGCACTGTCGTCGACTTCCTCGACCGGCAGCTGCGGGCCGGGGCGTGACCGCACCCGTTCCGCCGGCCGGCCACATCGTTGTCACAGCCGTCACGATCAGGGCCGGGATCAGGGCGTATCCGGTGAGGAGCAGGACGGCGGCGACGGCCACCGTGGCGACGGCGGCGACCGTGCGCGGGGTTCCGGTGAGGGTGCGCCAGCCGGAGACGGTGCAGCCGAGGTAGACGGCGAGGAAGAAGGCGCTCGGCACGGTGACCATGGCCGACACCGGAACCGTGCCGGTGCCGAGCAGCCAGGTCGCGACGAGCTCGGCGGCCAGCATGACGGTCAGCAGCCACGGCGGGATGACCAGGCGATCGGCCCGGCGCCGGTGGCCGCGGGCGGTGAGGGTCCGGGCCAGCGTGGCGCCGCCGGTGAAGTACGCGTTCGTCGTGCCGACGGTCAGGGCGATCGCGGCACCCGCCGCCACGGCTGAGCCCGCGGAGCCGAAGGACAGCGACAGCAGGGCGGCCAGCGGCACCTCCGTACCGGCGCGCGGACCGAGCGCGGCGACGGTGACGGCCGCCAGCGACAGGTAGACGACGGTCGTCACCGCGAACGCGATACCGATGACCTTGGGCAGCTGCCGGCGTGGATCGGTGAACCGGGCCGTGAGCGGGGCGATGGCCTCCCAGCCGACGAAGGACAGCATCAGCAGGGCGGCCGCCGACCCGACGGCCAGCCAGCCGTGCGGCGCGAACGGCTGCCAGTTGCGGGCGGCCGAGCTCGGCACCGCGCCGGCGACGGCCACGAGGACCACGACGACGAGCACACCGATCAGCGCGAGCTGCACCGTCGTCGAGGCCCGCACTCCGCACATGGTCACGGCCAGCACGACCAGGAGCAGGGCCGCGCCGGCCAGCGCGGTGGCCTCCCGCCCGGCGCCGAGCAGGGCGGCGAGGTAGCCGGCGCCCATGTGGCACACGACGGGTGCTCCGGTGACGATGCCGGCGAGGAAGCACCAGGAGGCGGCGCGGCCGGCCCGCATCCCGAGCCCGGCCCGCACGTACGTGGCGGCCCCGCCGTCCGAGGGCCGGGCCACGCCCAGGGCGGCGAAGACCACGGCGAGCAGGCCGGACAGGACCAGCAGACCGATCCACGCGAGGATCGAGGCCGGGCCGGCCGCCCCCGCCGCCAGTCCGGGCAGGACGAGCAGACCGGGGCCGAGCAGGGCACCGACGTAGAGGGCCACGCCCCGGGTGACGCTGAGCTTCATGCCGCAATTTTGTTCCGTACCGGACCGCACGCGATGGCAAAGATGCCGCGTCCGTGGGCCGCTGGTGCACGATTATGTCGTCAGAGGGCTAGGTCACGCCATAATGTGCGAATGCCTCTGTACGACGCCACCGACCGCGCCATCCTGGAGCGGCTCCAGCAGGACGGACGCATCGCCAACGTCGACCTGGCCGATGCGGTGTCACTGTCACCGTCGGCGTGCCTGCGCCGGCTGCGGGCCCTGGAGGAGACCGGGATCATCGCCGGCTACCGGGCCGAGCTGGACCGGGCCCGGCTCGGGCTGGAGCTCACCGTCTTCGTCGAGCTGAAGGCCGAACGGCACTCGCAGGAGACCTCCGAGCGGATCGAACGCGCGCTGACCGCCATCGCTGGCGTGGTGGCCTGTCACGTCATCTCCGGCCACTCGGACTTCCTGGTGGAGGTGGCGGTGCCGACCCTCGCCGCGTACGAACGGCTGCTGCTGGACCGCATCCTCGCGATCCCGTCCGTCATCGACGCGCGCAGCACTTTCGCGATCCGTACCGTCAAGAGCCGGGGACCGCTGCCGCTGGACCACCTCGCGCCGCGCCGGGACGACCGCTAGACACGCCGGCCGCTGCGGTGGCCGGTCGGCCGCCGGCGTCAGGTATCCCGGCCCACTCGGTGGGCAGGGGGTGCGTGCGCAGCAAGGTGTCCAGCAGGTGGTCGATCGTGTGCCGGGACAGCTCGGCGGCCACCGCCCGGGCCACCTCGTCGTAGACGCCCTCGAGGACCGGCCCGATGCCGTAGCCCACGGGGCATTCCTGGCTGGGCCGGTGCGGGTGCAGGGCGAAGACGGCGCCCGGCTCGACCACGGCGTACACGTCGGCCAGCGTGATCCCGGCGGCCGGCCGGCCGAGCGACCAGCCACCGCCGGGGCCGAGGCCGGCGGTGACCAGACCGGCGTCGCGCAAGGGCCCGAGGGCCCGGCGTACGGCGACCGGGTTGCTGTCCAGGCTCGCGGCGATCTGGTCGCTGGTCAGCCCCGGGTGGCCGTGCCGGCGGGCGAACGCGAGCCAGCACAGGGCATGCACGGCCACGGTGAGACGACTGTTGCCGGCCATGACCGGCCTCCCCTCATAATGAGTAACACTCATTGTTACAGAAAGGGGAACCCGTGCCGAATCAGTCGAACACCGTGGCTGCCGACCTGGCCGGCTGCGACATCGTCGAGATGCGCCGCTACACGTTGCGGCCGGGCACGTTCGACGAGCTCCAGGAGGTGTTCCAGCGGTGGCTCGTCGACGGCCAGGAGCGGTCGGGCATGCGGCTGGGCGGGCAGTTCCGGGACCGGGACGACCCGGATCGCTTCGTCTGGTTCCGCGGCTTCACGTCCATGGCGCAACGCCATGCGGCACTGGAGGACTTTTACCTCGGGCCGGTGTGGCAGGAGCATCGGGACGTCGCCAACGCCACCATGATCGACAGTGATGACGTGCTGCTGCTGCGCCCGACCGAGCCGGCCCACCGCCCGGGTCCCGCGGTCACCGCCGGAGCTCCCGGACCGACGGCCGGCCCGGCGTGGGTGATCGCTCTGGCGTGGTCGCTCCCGGCCGGCTCCGACCTGGAGCCGGCGCTGACCTCCCACGGACACGAGGTGCTCCAGCGGGCACTCGGCGTGCCGGTGGCCATGTGGCGCACCGAGCCGAGCGCCAACACGTTCCCGCGGTTGCCGGTGCGCGACGGCGATCACGTGGTAGCGCTGGCGGCCTTCGGCGATCGAGAGCAGTGGTCGCAGGCGGAGAAGCGGCTCGGCGCCGACGCCGAATGGCAGCGTCTCGGTGAGCGGCTCGGGAACGCCGGGGTGACCGCCGAGCTGATGCGTCTCGAGCCGACAGCCACGTCGCGTCATCCGCGGCCGGGGCCGGCCTGAGCCGCAGTGCGGAAACGATCCGGTGGAGCCGGCCGGGGCATGACGACCTGAGGTTCAGGCAGCCGGCTCCCCGGCCAGGTACACCACCCGCGGCCGGGCCAGGGTCGCGATGTCCCGGGTGGGGTCGCCGTCCACGAGCAGCAGATCGGCGTCGAAGCCCAGGCGGATGCGGCCCTTGCGCTCACCCAGGCCACAGACCTCCGCGGCGACCGACGTGGCCGCGGCCAGGGCAGCGGCCGGGTCGACGCCGGAGTCGACATATTCAGCGACGGTGACCGGCAGGATGCCGTGCGGTTTGGCCGGGCCGATCCCGGCGTCCGAGCCGGCCACGAGACGCACCCCGGCCCTATACAGCCGCGCCACCCCGTTCTGGAGGCCGGCCTGGGTGAGGCCGGCGCGCTCGGCCATGGCCAGCACGGCCGGCGGCACCACCACGGCGGGATCCGAGCCGAGCGTGGCGCACACCGCGATCCCCGCCTCGGCGAGCGCGGTCGCCAGGTCGTCCTCGACCCGGGTGCCGGTGGCCGTCACGCAGGTGCAGTGCTCGATGCCGTCGACCCCGGCCCGCACCGCCTGCCGGACGGCGGCGGTGGCATGCGCGTGCGCCGTGATCGGCAAGCCGTGGTCGTGAGCTTCCCGTACGGCCGCGGCCAGCTCGTCGTCGGTGAACTGCGGCCTCGTCGTGTCCGTCCCCGGGGTGAACACGCCACCGCTTGCCATGATCTTCACCAGGTCGGCGCCCGCGGCAGCCCGCTGCCTGATCGCCGCACGGACCTCGGCCGCGCCGCTGACCTCGCCGCCCAGCGACCAGCAGTGCCCGCCGACCGTGGTCAGCGGGGCGCCCGACGCCACCACGGCGGGCAGCCCGGCAACCGCCGAGGCCCGCCAGTGCAGGACCGCATCGCGGCGGTCCCCTAGGTCTCGGACCGTGGTCACGCCCGCAGCCAGCTGGGCCCGCAACGACGCCTCGATCACCCCGGACACCTCGGCATCCGGCCGAGCGGCGAGCTGGTCGAGCGCACCCGGCCCGCTGTCCGCGCACAGGTGCACATGGGCGTCGATCAGCCCCGGCAGCAACGTGCCGTCCGGCGCTTCGGACACTGTCAGACCGTCGGGCACCGCATCCGTCCCGAACCGCACCTCAGCTATCCGGCCGCCGGACACGAGCACCACCGCGCCACCGTCGTGCATCCGTTCGCCGTCGAACACCCTCGCCACCCGAACCGCAAGCATACGAGCTCCTCCCCCATGAGTACCCGGCGCGCATCGAACACATCGAAGGAGCAGAATGCCACGCCTGGAGGAGTCAGTTCGTCGGAGGCTCACCCGGCACCGTGAACAGCGGCTGCCACGGGTCGGTCGGTTGCTGGAGTCGGCTCAGCAGCGTGATGCGCTGGTTGAGTGGGGGTGCCGCTCGGCGGGGTTCTTTCTCGGGCGGCCTGTTCCGGTGGAGCGGGCGCTCAGGGACGCTGCCAGCCGCTGACCTTCGGGGGCAGCTCAGCTTCAGCGGTGAGCAGCCGCACGCGGCCTCGCTTTCCACGGCGAGGCGCCGCGCATGGCCTCAGCGTTCAACGGCGAGGCACCGCGCATGGCCTCAGCCTTGAACGGCGAGGCACCGCCCGTGGCCTCAGCGTTCAACGGCGAGGCACCGCCCGTGGCCTCAGCCTTGAACGGCGAGGCACCGCCCGTGGCCTCAGCATTCAACGGCGAGGCACCGCCCGTGGCCTCAGCCTTAAACGGCGAGGCACCGCGCGTGGCGTCAGCTTTCGGCGGTGAGGTGCCGTCTGGTGCGCCGCTTGGTGAGATACGGCAGCGCGAACAGATACAGGCCGGAGAACAGCAGCAGCGCCAGCGGAAGGAGCGGCACGTAGGACACCCACACCACCGGGTCCTCCTGCGCGAGCGCGACGAAAGTGACGATGACCGTCACCGTGAAGGCAATGGCGAGCCAGCGGTGGAACTGCCGGATCCACTTGTTCATGGGGACCTCCTCCTGAAGTGGCTGACCCCAACGTGCGGCTGACCGCCGCGATGGGATCTCACGGCGGTCACGCTATTTGTCGTGCGGTGGCGGCCGCTTCTCGATTCCTGACCGGTTCCGGCGCGCACGACCCACGCCGGGCGCTGAGCACCCGGCGTGGGTTCGCCTGATCAGGCTGACCGCAGGACGATGTTGCCGAACTGCGAGGTTTCCTGGTCCACCCCGATGACGCCGCGCCGGTCGATGCCGATGACCGTGAACGCGATGTCGGTGGCCGGCTCGGGGAACAGCGTGGTCTGCCCCTTGCGCCAGCGGAACGGCACCGCGAAGCTCTGCGGGTCCGCCCACGTGTAACCGGTGACGTCGCCACGCTCGTTGATGTCCATGGCCCCGCCCACGTGCCCGGTCAGACCGATGTCGAGCATCCGGCCGGCCCGCCAGAGCACCGGCCGCGAGTCACCGGTGCCGAAGGTGGCGGCGCCGGTCATCATCCCGGCCTCGTTGAGGTCCTCGACCCGGCCGGCCGTGGCGGCCGTACCGGCCAGCAGATCGGTCATCCGGCCACGCTGCCAGAGGAACGGATGGTCACCGGCGGATCCGGCGACCGCGCTGGTGCCGGCCACCTGACCCCGGTCGTTGATCGCCACCGGCGTGCTGCTGCCGCCACCCAGGGTGCCCAACTCGGTCATCCGTCCCCGCTGCCACAGCACCGCCCGCTCGGTGGAGACGCCGGGCGTGGTGAGGACACCGATGACCTGACCCCGGTTGTTGATCCCGACGGCCCGGCTGTCCATTCCCTTCGGAGTCGCCAGCATGGTCATCCGTCCGCGTGCCCACACGAAGGCGCGGGTGGTGTCGTTGCCGTCGGTCGCGGTGCCGGCGACCTGGTCGCGCTCGTTGACGACGGTCGCCCCGAACGAGGTCCCGGCGGGCCGCTTCAGATAGCTGACGGACCGGCCACGCCACAGGAACAGTCCACCCTCGACACCCCCGACGATGTGCCCCTTCTCGTTGATGTCGCCGGCGGTGGCACCCTTGACGGGCAGGGCGGTGGGGGTACGCCGGCCGTGCCACCACACCACGGCCCGGTAGTTGTCCGCGGCGTCGACGCTGGCGCCGATGATGTCGCCACGCTCGTTCATGGCGGTGGCGAACGAACCCACGCCACCCAACGAGCGCAGCTGGATCAGCCGCCCCGTGCCGGCGGCGGGTGGCGCGGCCGCGGTCGCCATGGACGGGACAGCAGCGGCCGCCAGCACCACGGTGCCGGCGGTCAGGACGAGACTCAGTCTTCGGATCGCGTACAAGGTCGGCTCCTCGGTCGGTGGCCATGTCACCTTGTTCGTCACCGCCGGCGGCGGTTCTGTTCACGGAACGCTCTGTCGCTTCGCCGACTCAGCGGACCGGGACCCTGGGTCAGTCGTCGAAGGCGTGCCTTCCGCAGCCGGGTTGGCGTCGATGTAGGCGCCGCGGCTCGTCGCACGGTCGATCAGGCGGCGCACGCCGCCTTCGTCGGCCGCGACCGTACGGAGCCGGGACGCCAGCCGCCGGGACGCCGGGACGCCGGGGCGCCGGGACGCCGGGACGCCGGGGCGCCGGGACGCCGAGGCGTCCGGTCCCGGCGGCGTTCCTGGCGGCCGGATGCGCAGCCAGTTCGGGGTCGGACCCGGCGCACCTGGCCCGGCCGCGGCCGAGGGCCTGCTCGGCTCGATCAGAGGTCGTAGCCGCCGGAGACCTCGATGTTCTGTGCCGTGATCCAGCGGCCGTCCTCGCCGAGCAGGGTGGCGATCACCATGGCGACGTCGTCGGGCTCACCGATGCGGCCGAGAGCGGTCTTGGCCGCGAGAGCCGGGATGACCTCCGGGTACGCCTCGAAGGCCGCGACCCCGGAGGAGTCGGAGAGCCGGGTCCGCGTGGGGCCGGGCGAAACGGCGTTGACCCGGATGCCCCGCGGCGCGAACTCCTTGGCCAGGTAGCGGGTCAGCACGTTCAGGCCGCCCTTCATCGTGGCGTACGCGGAGAAGCCGGCATCCACCAGCCCGGTCGGCAGCGCCGAGTTGCTGCTCACGTTGACGATGGCGCCGCCGTCGGTCAGGAGCGGCAGCAAGGTCTGGGTCATGAAGTACGGTCCCTTGAGCAGCACTCGCATGAACTGGTCGAACAGTTCCTCGGTGGTGTCCTCGAACATGGACATCCCACCGAACCCGGCGTTGTTGACCAGGTAGTCGAACGTCTCCCGCTGCCAGGTGTCGCGCAGAGCGGCCACGACCTGCTCACGGAACGCCGGGAACGTCTCGCTGCGGCCGATGTCGAGCCGCAGGGCGACGGCGGTGCCACCCTCCTTCTCGATCGCGGCGACCGTGTCCCGCGCGCCGGCCTCGTTGCCGCTGTAGGTGAGGATGACGTCCGTCCCCCGCTTGGCCAGCTGGATCGCTGTGTTCTGCCCGATGCCCGAGCTGGCGCCGATGACGATGGCGACCTTCATGCTGTGCCCACCTGTTCATTCGTGGAGCCGTGTTCGGCTTCCTGCGATCTCGATGGATCCATCACACCATCGTGAGCAGCTCGAACAGTAGAGTGATGCTCCCGTACCCTTGCCTGATCCTCTTCTTGTGAGGAGTGCGGCGGGATGCTCTAATCGCAGTGTGCCCCTCGACGAACTGCGCGCCCTGCTGGCCCGCCATGCCCGCGAAGACGGGACCACCCCCATCGACGGTGTGCTGATCGGCCGGGCCGAACAGGCTTTCCAGTCGTCCACCTCGATGTCCGGCATGGTGCTGGCCCTGGTCGCCCAGGGCGCGAAGATGCTCGCGCTGGGCGACCGGGTGTACGAGTACCGCGCCGGGCAGTACCTGATCGCCTCGGTCGACCTGCCGGTCACCGGTTACTACACCGAGGCCAGCCCCGAACGGCCGGCGCTCGGCTTCGGCCTCGTCCTGCAACCGTCGGCGATCGCCCAGCTGCTGCTCGACGCACCGCCCGGCGACCTGCCCCGGGCCCCCGGCGGCGGCACACCGTCCGCGATGGCCGTCAGCGACGCACCACCCGAGCTCATCGACGCGGCCGTCCGGATGCTGCGCCTGCTCGACCGGCCCCGCGACATCCCGGTGCTGGCCCCGCTGATCGCCCGGGAGATCCTGTGGCGGCTCATCACGGGCGAGCAGGGCGCCACGGTACGCCAGCTCGGCCTGGCCGACAGCAGCCTGGCCCACGTGGCCCGCGCGGTGCGATGGATCCGCGACAACTACCGCGAATCGTTCCGCGTGCAGGACGTGGCCCGGATGTCCGGCATGAGCGTGTCCGCGTTCTACCGCAACTTCCAGGCGGTCACCGCGATGAGCCCGATCCAGTTCCAGAAGCAGTTCCGGCTCCAGCAGGCCCGGCTCCTGCTGGCGACCCAGCCGGGCGATGTCACGGCGGTCAGCCACCAGGTGGGCTATGACAGCCCGTCGCAGTTCAGCCGCGAATACCGCCGCCAGTTCGGCGCTCCACCGAGCCAGGACGCCGCCCGCCTCCGTGGCTCCACACAGCCTTCCGAGCTGTCCATGCCCTGATCTGTCCAGCGCTGACCTGTCCGTTCCGACGCTCGGCCCGGGCAGCCGCGGTCGGCGAGCAGGTGCGGGCATCCCGGGAAATCACGCCGAGGCCGTCCTGCCCGGACCGCATTGCGGCGGTGGCCCCGCTCCCTGAGCGGCCGCCTCCGGAAGTCACGGCTTTCCGAGCGGCTTCTCGGCCATCCTTCCCCCGACGAGCCGGTGCTCCGGCAGGGTCAGGTCCGGCTCCCCCACCGTGGCTGCCCACGGCTCCGCGTCGTCGCGCGGTTCGTAGCCGATCGCCTGGCCGCCCGCCTGCGACCACCACCGCCGGGTGTTCGCCGAGACTCCCCACACCAGCCGCCACCCGGTCGCCGTGAGGGACGCCTCCACCAGCCGGGCCACGTCATCGGGCGAGAGCCACACCGACAGGTCACGCGGGTCGCCGGGCTGCTCGGTGCACGAGCCGATCCGCAGGCAGCTGACGTGCAGGCCGTACCGGTCGTGGTAGAGCCGGCCCAGCGCCTCCATGGCCGCCTTGCTCCAGCCGTAGTACGAGTCCGGCCGCGGCGGCACGTCGTCGGCCAGGCCTTCCGGGCCGGCCTCGGCACGGTCGTACAGCCCGACCGCGTGGTTGCTCGACGCCAGCACCACCCGCGGCACCCCGGTGTCGTGCGCGGCCTGCAGCACCCGCTCGGTGCCGCGCACGTTGACCGCCAGCACGTCCTCGAACGGCCCCTCGCCGGCGATCCCGCCCAGGTGTACCACCGCGTCGACGCCCCGGCACGCCCGCTCGACGGCGGCCGCGTCGGTGACATCCAGCGCCTCGACCCCTTCGCCGGCCCGCACGTCGGTCAGGCGCAGCTCGTGGCGGCCCAGTCGCCGGCGAAGCATGTGCCCGATGGAGCCGGACGCGCCGGTCAGGAGGATCACTGCCATGGCCGAGGTGTGCCCACCCGACGCCATCCCATGCCAGGTCCAGAAAGACCGCCAGATCCGGGAAACGCACCGGACCCAGCACGACCAGCGGGGCGTAGATTTCGGTCGTGGCCACCTTCGTCCTGATCCACGGTGCCGGCGACGTCGGCTGGTACTGGCACCTGGTCGAGGCTGAGCTACGAGCCCTCGGCCACGACACCGTCGCCCCCGACCTGCCCTGCGATGACGACTCCGCCGGCCTGCCCGACTACGTGGACGCGGTGGTCCACACGATCGGTGACCGCGGCGACCTGATCGTGGTCGCCCAGTCAGCCGGCGGTTTCGTCGCCCCGCTCGTCTGCGAGCGGGTGGCGGCGCGCCTGCTCGTGCTGGTCGCGCCCATGATCCCCGCCCCGGGTGAGGCACCCGCCGACTACTGGGAGCACACCGGCTACAGCGACGAGGTCACCGGCCGATACGACGACGAGATTGCCCTTTTCTACCACGATGTCCCACCGGGGCTGGCCGCCGAGGCCCTCCGCCGGGGCCGCCGCCAGTCCGAGACCCGGATGGGTGAACCGTCGCCGCTGAAGGCCTGGCCCGCCGTACCCACCCGGGTGCTGATCTGCCGTGACGACCGGCTGCTCCCGCCCGGCTATCTTCGCCGCGTCGCCCGGGAACGCCTGGCCATCATCCCGGACGAGATCGACGGTGGACACACCCCGGCGCTGAGCCGTCCCCGTGAGCTGGCGGAACGCCTGGCGTCGTACGGGTGATCAGCGGCGGACGGCGGCCACAGCGCCGTAACCGGTGGCCTCTGCCGGGCCCGGCCGCGGTCCGTCGCCCACCGGGCGCCAGTCGGACACCGAGACGATCCCCGGCTCCAGCAGGTCGAGGCCCTCGAAGAAGCGGGACACCTCGGCGAGCGTACGCGGGGAGAAGCGGGGCTTGATCCCCTCGTTGACCGCGTTCATGGCGGCGATCGTCTCCGGGTCCAGCGGGTCGAACGTCGCGTGCGACAGCACCAGATAACTGCCCGCCGGCAGCTCGTCGACCAGCCGGGCCACGATGCCGTACGGGTCCTCGGAGTCCTCGACGAAGTGCAGGACCGCCACCAGCAGCAGCGCCACCGGCTTCGACCAGTCCAGGGTCTCGCGCACCGCCGGGTCCCGCAGGATCTTCTCCGGGTCGCGCACGTCGGCGTCGATGTAGGCGGTCGCGCCCTGCTCGGAGCTGGTCAGCAGGGCCCGGGCGTGGGTGAGCACCAGCGGGTCGTTGTCCACATAGACGATGCGTGACTCCGGGGCGATGCGCTGGGCCACGTCGTGCACGTTGTTCGCGGTCGGCAGCCCGGTGCCGATGTCGAGGAACTGCCGGATGCCGATCTCGGCGGCGAGGTGGCTCACCGCGCGCTGCATGAAGGCCCGGTTCTCGCGGGCCGCCGTACGGATGTGCGGGAACACGGCGGCGATCGCCTCGGCCGCCTCGCGGTCGGCTTGGAAGTTGTCCTTGCCGCCGAGCCAGTAGTCGTACCGTCGCGCCGGGTGCGGCCTGGTCATGTCGATGCGGGACGCGCCGCTCGACCACTGCTCGTCGGTGCTCACCACGGTCTCCCGTCATCCTTGACAATGTGGCGCCGGGTCCCGCAGCAGCCTGCCCGCGAGCTCCTACCGGGCCATCGTAGTGGGCCGATCGCCCCGGCCGATCCGGCCCCACGGCTTGACCACGCTGAGCACCGTCGCGACCGTGAGGGCCGTCAGGGACACGGCCGGCGGGAAGAACAACTTGGAGACCTCATCCGGAGGTTGCGCTCCGGACCCCAGCTCCCGGCCGTACGCGGCGACGGCCGCCATGCCCGGCTCGAGCGCCACGATGATCAGTGTGCAGAGGACCACGTTCAGGACCAGCTTCACCGCCACCCACCAGTAGCGCAGCAGTCCCCACTTGGTGCCCAGCCCGAGCACGAGCCCGCTGAGCAGGCAGATCAGCCCGGCCGTGAGCATCGGCCACACCGCGAAGGCGGCCAGCGCCCGGTAGGCCAGGCCGCGCGCGTCGGCGTCCGGCCCGTAACGGCCGGTCCAGACCAGGACGGCGACCATGACGTCGATGCCGATCCAGGCGCCACCGGCGATGAGGTGCACGATCAGGACGGCCCGGCGCCACCGCCGGCCGAGGACGAAGCCGCTCCGCGCTGCGGCGGGCCGGGTCGCGGGCATCGTTGATGCTGACCTCATCAGGCTCTCCTCAGGGTCCGGTACGGCGCGGAACGGCGCCGCGGGCTCCCTGTCACGGTGCCGGATCACCGGGCCCACCGGGTACGTCGAGCGGCGGCTCCTGGCCTACGCCGCCGGCCGTAGCGACGAACCCACGCCCCCGGCCGTAGCGACCGGCCCACGCCCCCGGCCGTGCGACCGGCCCGGGCCTGCTCAGCGCGGTGCGCGGGTCAACCGGCGGGCGCGTCCAGGGCCGGCGCCACGACCGCGAACGCCTGGTCGGTCAGCTCGGCGAGGCGCCGCTCGTCGTCGCCCGGCTGCCACTGCTGGAGCACGGTGTCGAACACGACCAGGGCCATCCCGGCGGCGATGCGCGGGTAGGGGTCGGTGTCCGGGTCGAGGCCGCGGCGGGCGGCCAGCTCGGCGATCAGCCCGGCCCGCCACTGGGTCTGGCGTTCCAGCCAGCGGGCCTGCAGGGCGGGGGTGTCCAGGACCAGGCGGATCACCTTGCGGGCCCGTTCGATGTGGTCGGGATGGTCGGTGCAGGCGGCCAGCGGCACCCAGACAGCGTGGCGCAGCGCGACCGACGGCGGCTCGGCGGCGGGCCGCTCGGCCAGCGCGGCCACGATGTCGGCGCCCATGTCGGCCAGGAACCGGACGACCACGTCCTCCTTGGACGCGTAGTAGCGGTTGAAGGTGCGCCGGGACATGCCCGCGGCGGTGACGATGTCGTCGACGGTCACCGCGTCGAAGCCACGGGTGGCCAGCAGCATCAGGGCGGCGTCGCGCAACTCGTCAGCGACCAGCTGGCGCTTCCGTTCCGCCACGCTGCTGTCGGACCGAGATCGCATGGGCAGATGCTACGTCAGGCCCTTCCTGTCTGACTGCGCACAGCTTGACTCACTGTGCCATGAATAGCACAGTGAGACCTATGACTGCTGACGGGTGGACCGAGGCACAGATTCCCGACCAGAACGGCCGTACCTTTGTCGTCACCGGCGCCACGAGCGGGCTCGGCCTGGCCACCACCCGGGCGCTCGCCGCCCGCGGCGCGCGCGTGGTGCTCGCCGTACGGGATGAGGAGAAGGGCCACCGCGTGGCCGCCGGCATCGCGGCGGCGCGGCCCGGCGCGGAGCTGGAGGTACGGCGCCTCGACCTGGCCGACCCCGATTCGGTACGGGCCTTCGCTGACGCCATGCACAGCGACCACGCCCGGATCGACGTGTTGATCAACAATGCCGGGGTGATGGCCCCGCCGCGCACCCTCACTCCGCAGGGGCACGAGCTGCAGTTCGCCACCAACCACCTCGGGCACTTCGCCCTCACCGGGCTGCTGTTAGACCTGCTGCCGGCCGGCCGGGACCCGCGCGTGGTCACCGTGACCTCGGTCAACCACCGGCAGGCCCGGCCGCCCACCGACCCGGCGGGCGAACGGCGCTACTCCCCGATGGGCGCCTACAACACGTCCAAACTGGCCAACGCGATCTTCGGCCGGGAGCTGCACCGCCGGCTGACCGCGGCCGGCAGCCCGGTGCGCAGCATGATCGCCCATCCCGGTTACACCGCCACCAACCTGCAGACCAGCGCCACGACCGCGCTCTGGCGGTTCCTGCTGGGGCGGATCGGCAACCCGGTGCTGGCCCAGCCGGTCGACCGGGGCGCCCGGCCCCAGCTGTTCGCCGCCACCGACCCGGCGGCCCCGCCGGGCGAGCTCATAGCACCGGACGGGCCGGGCGAACTGCGCGGTCACCCGGCGCCGGGCCGGCTGTCGGCCACGGCGACCGACCCCGGCCACGGCCGCCGGTTGTGGGAGCTGTCCGAACAGGCCACCGGCGTACGTTTCAACGCCCTCCGGCCGTCCGCCTGACCGACCCCCGGTGTCCGGGTCCCGGGGCCACACCAGTGCCTTATACGGGCGCGACCAGGGTGCCGGGCGAGAAGACTTCGGGCTGTCAGCAGTTCGGTCCAAGGAGGTCATCATGACCAGCAGCACCCATGTCAGCGGCGAACCGCAGACCGCCGGCCCCGGCGGCACCGCTGTGGCGTACCGGCTCGAGGTCGCCGTTCTCCCGGTCGCCGACGCCGCTCGCGCCCGGGACTTCTATCTGGGGCTCGGGTGGCGGCTCGACGCCGACATCGATCCCGGCGGCGGCTACCACGCCGTGCAGCTGACCCCGCCCGGATCGGCCACCTCCATCATTCTGGGCACCGGCGTCACCACCGCCCAGCCCGGCCAGAACGGCGGGCTGCTGCTGGCGGTCGACGACATCGAGGTCGCCCGCGCGCAGCTCGTGTCCCAGGGCGTAGCGGTCAGCGAGATCTTCCACGACGCCGGCGGCAGCCTCGGTGGCGGCTTTGTCGCCGACCCCGCCGGCCACGCCAGCGGTCCGGACCCCGAGCGCCGCTCCTACGCCTCGTACGCGACGTTCGAGGACCCCGACGGCAACCGCTGGCTGCTCCAGGAGCTCACCGACCGGCTGCCGGGCCGGGTCTGAGGAACAGGTACGGGGATCCGGCGACCAGTGGGTTTCCCGGGCGCGAGCCCGGGCCCGGCCGGGCCAGAGTGAGATGACCGGCGGCGAGCCGGTTCCGTAACGGACACGGAGGGCACCTGATGGACGTCGCAACGCTGGCCGAGCTTCTGCGGGAGGCCGAGGACAACCACGGCCGGTACGAGCCGACCGCACCGAAACATCACTGGTGGGACTGGTACGCGGCCTTCGTCGTCGCCCGCGGGCAGGGCCGGAGCGCGGAAGAGGCGTACCGGGACGCCACCGCCGCCCTGGAAGGGACGCCGCGATGAGCCCCGGCTTCGACGTGATCGTGCTCGGGGCCGGCGCGCCCGGGGAGCACTGCGCCGCGGCGCTGGCCGCCGGTGGTCTGCACGTGGCCATGGTGGAGCGGGAGCTGCTCGGCGGCGAGTGCTCCTACTGGGGCTGCATCCCGTCCAAGACCTTGCTGCGGCCCGGGGAGGCGCTGGCGGGGGCCCGTCACGCCCCCGGCGCCAAGGAGGCCGTGACCGGGACCGTCGACGTGAAGTCGGCGCTGGCCTGGCGTGACTTCATGGTGTCGGACTACGACGACGCCGGCCAGGTCGCGTGGGCGCGGGGTGCCGGGATCGAAGTGATCCGCGGCCGGGGCCGGCTGGCCGGGCCGGGTGCGGTCGAGGTGGACGGGGCGACGTACACCGCCGGGCATGTCGTGGTCGCCACCGGTTCCGATCCGGCGTTCCCGTCGCTGCCCGGGCTGGCCGAGCTGCCCGGGGTGTGGACGGACCGGGAGGTCACCGGCCTCACCGAGGTGCCCCGGCGGCTGCTGGTGCTCGGCGGCGGGTCGATCGGTGTCGAGATGGCGCAGGCCGTCACCCGGCTCGGCGGGTCCGTCACGCTCGTGCAGCGCGGCGACCACCTGCTGCCGCGGGAGCCGCGGGCGCTCGGCGACCAGGTGGCGGAGGTCCTGCGGGCCGACGGCATCGAGCTGCGGCTCGGCCAGGCGCCGGCCGCCGCCCGGCTCGACGGCGACGAGTACGTACTGGCGTTCGCCGACGGCTCCGAGGTGCGCGGTGACCGCCTGCTCGTCGCGACCGGCCGGCGGCCGCGGGTCACCGACATCGGGCTCGAGACGGTCGGCATCACGCCGGACCCCCGCGGGATCGCCGTCGACGGCCGCCTCTCCGCCGGGCCGAACCTCTGGGCCATCGGGGACGTCACCGGGCTGTGGCTGCTCACCCACGTCGGCGAGTACCAGGGCCGGGTCGTCGCGTCGAACATCCTCGGCGGGCCGCGGGAGGCGCACTACGAGGCGGTACCCCGGGTGATCTTCTGCGACCCGCAGGCGGCCGCGGTCGGGGCGGCCGAGGGCGCCTTCACCGCCACGATCCCGCTCAGCGGTGTCCCCCGGACCGCGACCTACACCCGCGCCTACGACACCCAGCCGGGCTTCATCACCCTGGTGTCGGACGGCGAGCGGATCACCGGGGCCCACGCCCTGGGGCCCGAGGCCGGTGAGTGGCTCCAGCAGGTGACGCTGGCCATCCGTACGGGCACTCCGCTGCCGGTGCTGCTCGACGTCATCCAGCCGTTCCCGACGTTCTCCGAGGCCGTCTTCCAGGCCCTGCGCGACCTCGACGCGCAGATCAACCGCGCCCGGGCCGGCGCGGTGACTGTGCCCGCCGGTGAGGAGGCGTGATGGACCGCGCCGCTGTGTCCGTGGCCGTCGTCGCCAGCCGCACCGAGGCGGAGCTCATCGTAGGCCTGCTGCGCAGCCACGGTCTCCGGGCCGCCTCGGCGGCCGACGACGCCGGTGGGCAGGAGCCGCAGTTGCAGCTGCAGGGCGTACACGTGCTGGTGGCCGCCGCCGACGAGGCGGCGGCCCGCCGGCTGCTCGCCGAAGTCGGCTGAGTCGCTAGAGTTGCAGGCGTTGCGCAATCGCGTCCGCCCGGAGAGATTCCGCCCGGAGATGAGGAGCACTGATGGCCACCACGATGACCGGAGCTTCCGTTCGCCCCTTCGTGACCGCGGACGCCGGCTGCTAGAGCCGCGCGGGTAGCAGCACAGCACAGCACCCATCCCGGTCGCCGGGGCGAGGTGACACCTGTCACCGGCCCGTGGCGCTGTCTGGCGTCTCCGTTCGCCTTTCCGGGAGTTCCGCTGTGTCCGCTCGTCCTGTCCCCCGCAACGTCCGCCTGCTGAGCTGGTTCAACTTCTGCGGCGACTTCCGCCTGTACGGGCCCATCATGGTCCTCTACTTCGCGCAGGTCACCGGCTCGTACACCGCCGCCGCCAGCCTCCTGGCGGTGAAGATGCTGTCCTCGGCAGCGTTCGAGGTCCCGACCGGGGTGCTCTCCGACCGCCTCGGCCGGCGCGGCACCATGATCGCCGGTGCGGTCGTCATGGTGGCCGCTCATGCCGGGTACGCCGCCGCTCCGGGCTACGGCCTCCTCCTCGCCGCCGTCGTGCTGGAGGGACTGGCCACCGCACTGTGGAGCGGCAACAACGAGGCCCTGCTCTTCGACACGCTGCTCGAAGCCGGCCGGGAGGAGGAGTTCCCCCGGCACTCGGGCCGGGTGAACTCGATGTTCCAGCTCGCGCTCGCCCTGGCGGCGGCCGTGGGTGGCGTGGTCGGCGGCGCGTGGTCCCTGCGCGGGGTGGTCGTGCTGTCGGTCCTGCCGCAAATCCTGTGCGTCTTCATCGCCTGGCGGGTCCAGGAACCGCGGGTGCACGGCCCGCTGGAGTCGACCGTGCTCGTGCATCTCGGATCGGCCCTGCGCGGCGTCCGCGGTAACCCGGTGCTCCGCCGGATGACCCTGGTATCGGCGCTCCGGTACAGCAGCGAGAGCGCGGCGCAGTTGTCGCCGGTTTTCGTGGCCGGGCTGTGGCCGCTCTGGGCGCTGGGCCTGTGGCGCACCTTCGGCCACGCCGTGGCCTTCGCCGGCTTCCGCGTCAGTGGCCGGGTGATCAGCCGGCTGGGGGCGACCCGCACGCTGCTGTCCGGCGAGCTGTTCGACACCGCGGCGAACGTCGTGGCGCTGGTCAAGCCGACGGTGTTCTCACCGGTGCTGCTGGGGTCGCCGGCCTACGGCATGTCCACGATCGCCCAGCAGACGCTGCTGCAGCGGGAGTTCACCGACCGGGAACGCGCGACGATGGGTTCGCTCGCGTCGCTGCTCGGCAGCGTGCTGTACGCGCTGGTCGCGCTGGGAGCCGGGCTGGTGGCCGACCGCTGGGGCATCGTGGCGGCGTTGCTCACGATCCAGGCGGTGGTGCTGATCGCCCTTCCCCTCGCCTGGTGGGTGCACACGCACGCTTCACGGCTCCCGCCGGTCGGGAGGCGGTGATGGACGGCGCACCGACCACGACCAGGTCTACATCACCGGCGGGCCCAGCTCGCCGCCGGCGACGCGATCTCGGTGATCGACACCCACACGCTCAAGGAGACCGACCGCTACAGCACCGGCGCGCGGACGTGCCCCACCCACCTCGTACAGGTCGGCGAGCTGCTCTGGTTCGGCGGCTGCGACGGCACCTGGAGCGGCGGCGTGGGCCGGGTGAAGTTCCCGGAACCGGTGGAGCCCGACCCGTCAGCGTCCCCGTCCGCGTCACCGACCCCGAGCACGCCGCCCAAGCCCACCATCGACCTCAACACCCAGGGCGACGTCCGCTTCCAGCGACCCCCCTGGCTCGCCGCCCACGACGATGCCGCCGGTCTGCTGGTCGCCGCGCAGCTCAACCTCAGCTTGTCCACGGTGTACGTCTACGACCGCCTCCGTGTCACGTGCCCCGGCGGCTGTTCAGCAGCAGTGACACCTGCAGGATGCCGCAGCTGAGCAGGGCGGCCGCCGGGTGCAGGTCGATGCTGTGCTCGGTCAGGTGCCGGCTGATGGCCGCGGCGATCTCCGCGTCGGCGTACGGGGTGATCGCCAGCAACGCCGGGCCGCCGGCGTCGACCGCCAGCGACGGATCGGCGTGCAGCAGGGTGCGCAGCGCCGTACCGACGTGCGGCCAGGTCGCCGCGGCCGCGGCGAGGAAGATCAGTCCCCGGCCGGCGTGGCCGGGGACCCGACCGGCTTCCCGGGCGAAGACGTCGGTGAGGGAGCTGCCGCACCAGGGGTCGGCCAGGCTGTCCGGCTGATCGGTACGCAGAGTGAGCCCGATGAAGTCCTCGGCGAGACGATCGGGGTACAGCGGTTCCAGGACCGTCCCGGCGGTCGTGGGTGGATAGCAGCGCGCGTGGGCGTCGAGGATCTGCTGGGCGCTCAGGCCGGCGGTCCCGGGCAGCCCGCTGCGGGCGAGGAGGGCGGCGCCGGCGGGCTGGGGCAGGCCACCGGTAATGCAGGCGATGAAGACCGCCCGCGCGGCCGTGGTGGACCGGTGTTCGCCGTGCAGCACGGTCCAGTAGTGACATTCGCGGTTGAGCAGATACCGCGACAGGTCCCGCGCGCCTCGCGGGGCGAGCTGGTCCTGGGCGTTCGCGTCGACGACGGCGAGCGCGGCCATGTGCACGGTCAGCACCGATCCGTAGGCGCGGTCCGCGGGACCGCCGGGGACGGCGAATGCCGTCGACGCGGGCAGCCCGTAGATCTCGGCGAAGCGCCGGCAGGCCGCCTCGAACAGTGCCTGCCGTTCGGCGCCGGTACCGGCCAGCGGCTCCAGCGGCACCGGTACGCCCGTGATGATCCCGAGTTTGTCGCAGATCGAGTCGGCCACCGACCACCAGCTCAGTGACCGGGCCAGCAGGAGCACCCGCAGCGGGCCGGGGTGCCGGGCGTACCGGGCGAGCAGCGACTGCAGATGGGTCAACGGCCACCGCTCGGCGTAATCCACGACGATCAGCAGGGGATCGTCGCCGGCCACGGTGAGCGGTGCTCCGCCGCCCGGGGTGTCGGTGCGGTGCCGGGCCCAGCCGACCGTCCAGCCGGCCGCGGCGGCGTGCTCGGCGGCCCGCGCGGCGAGCCGGGTCTTGCCTTCGCCACCGGCGGCGTAGAGGAGCCGGGCCGCCCGCCGCGGCCCGCGGTCACGCCAGGCCGCCAGCTCGTCGAGCTCCCGGGTCCGGCCACTGAACGGGATCACCCGGCGGCGGGCGTTGAGCAGCTTGCTGGGCTGCTCCCGCAACGCGGCGAGATCCGCGAACTCATGGGGCAGCTCGGGCGGTGGCGTCTCGACGGTGAACATCGGGCCGTCACCGCCGTACACGTGGGTGGTGATCGGGGCGTGCACGTCCCCGCCGACACTGACCGCACCGGGTCCGGCCGCGCAGGCCGCCCGGCCGCGATCGGGCGTCACTGCCACAACTGGACGTCGGTCCGGATGGCCGCAGTGCTCGCGCCACCGACGACGACCGATGCGGGCCCGCTCGCGCCGGGTGGGGCCGGGCCGGCGAACCGGGTGCTCACTTCCGCGTTGTTGTCACCGCCGACCACGACGGCCCCGGGACCGGCGGCGCTCACCGGAGGTGCGCCGGAACCGGGTGGCGCGACCACGTACTGCCAGCACAGTGCCACCACGGCGAGCACGGCACAGACAGCGCTGGCGATCTTGTCGGCCGTGTCCAGGCCGGTCGCGGCGAACAGCACCACGAGCCCGAGGACCAGCAACCCGGCCACGACGCATCCGGCGCGCCGGCTGAACTCCATCACGGCACACATTAGAAGGCCGCCACGCGGCTGAGCCAAGGCCGGTCACCCCATCGTGGCCCGCTCAGCCCGGCGGGCCCCGGACGGCGAGACGGGCGAGTTGCGGCAACAGCCACGGTGCGATGTGCCGGCGTACGCCCTCGGGGGTGAAGTGCAGGCCGTCGCTGCGGATCCGTACGCCCCCGGCCCGCCAGGTGAACTCGCCGCCCGGGCAGACCCAGCGGTTGAGGTCGAGGACCACGCCGTGGTGGCGGCCGGCCGCGTCGCGCAGCAGGGCGTTCCACGCGTCGACCCGTTGCGCCTGGTCCTCCGGCCACAGTCCACCGTCCGGCCGCTCCGCCCGCCGGGTGTACGGCGCGGTAAGCAGGACCGGCAGCGCACCCCGCTCGGTGACGATGCCGATCGCCAGGTCCAGCTCCTTGCGCAGGTACGCGTCGTAGTCCCGCTGGCCGACGTGCCGGTACCGGCCGCCGAGCTTGCGGTCCATCAGCTCCCAGCGGTCCAGCAGGATGACCGCCACATCCGGGTCGTCCTTGCGCACGTTCTTGCGCCAACGCCGGTCCCAGGTGTCGCAGCCGGGATAGGTGGTGTGCGCGAAGCCGATGTAGCGGATCTCCGGCAGCCGGGCGATGCCGCAGCCCTGCACACCGCGGGTCTCGACGTCCAGCTTGCTCTGCCGCGGCAGGTAGGTGCCGAGCGTCCAGGCGACGGAGTCACCGAAGATGCTGATCCGGGGCTTGTCCCCGGGGCGGCGGCCGGGGCGCCGGATGGGTGGCGGTGTCGTCGCCCGCACGCGCGGCACCCGCACCCGCGACTCGGCAGGGGGCACCGCCAGCGCCCGGTCCAGGTCGATGACGGGCGCGGGCGGTGGCGGCGGCCGCCGCGGCCGCCGCCACCGCACCGCCGGCCAGGGCCGGTGTCAGAGCCGGCCGGCGGAGCCGGCGCGCGTGCCGCAGCGGTCGCTCCACCAGCAGGTACGGCGGCGACCCCGCCGTGGAACATCAGGACCGCGGCGACGGCGAGCGCGCGGACGCCGTCGAGCGCGGGTCGATAAGGGTACGAACCTGCCACGCGCCCGGCTACCCCGGTCATCCGGCTTAACACCGCCCGAATGTGCGCTCCGCGGTAGAGCGGGGCCGGTCCGGGTAGACCGGTACCGTGAGCGCCCAGTCATCCACCGCCCCGGTCGCGCCGCCGTCGGCGTGGGCACCGTTGCGCGTCGCCGCCTTCCGCAGTCTGTGGCTGGCTCTGCTGGCCAGCAACATCGGCACCTGGATGCAGACGGTCGGCGCCCAGTGGCTGCTCGTCGAGCAGTCCGGGACCGACACCCTGGTCGCGGTGGTGCAGACCGCCAGCACTCTGCCGATCGTGCTGCTCGCGATGCCGTCGGGCGCGCTGGCCGACACGTTCGACCGGCGCCGGCTGCTCATCGGCGTGCAGGCGTTCCTGGTCGCGGTGGGCGTCCTGCTCACCGTGCTGACGTTCGCCCAGCGGATGCCGCCGACCCTGCTGCTGACGCTGACCTTCGCGCTCGGCGCCGGTCAGGCCCTGACCGCTCCGGCCTGGCAGGCCGTCATCCCGGAACTCGTGCCGCGGCCCCAGCTGGCCTCCGCCTCCGCGCTCGGGGCGATCAGCATGAACCTGGCCCGGGCGGTCGGCCCCGCGGTCGCGGGCGTGCTGATCGCCCGTACCGGTGTCGGTGTGGTCTTCGCGCTCAACACGCTCTCCTTCGTCGTGTTCGCGGTCGTCCTGTGGCGCTGGCGGCCGCCGGCCGCCACGATGGGCACCGCGCCGGAACGGTTCGCCGCCGCCGTCCGCTCCGGCGGCCGTTACGTCCGGCATTCGCCGGTGGTCCGCCGCATCCTGCTGCGCGCGGGCCTGTTCCTGGTCCCCGGCAGTGCCCTGTGGGCCCTGCTCCCCCTGGTCGCCAGCCGTCGCCTGGGGCTCGGCTCCGGCGGGTACGGCGTCCTGCTCGGCGCGGTCGGCGTCGGCGCGGTCGGAGGCGCGCTGCTGCTCCCCCGGTTGCGGGCCCGCTGGTCCCTGAACCGGCTGCTGCTGGTCGCCGGCACGGGTTTCGCCCTGGTCCTCGCCGTCCTCGCGCTGAGCCGCTCCGAGATCGTCGTGGTGGCGGCGCTGCTGCCGGCCGGCGTCGCGTGGGTCATGGTGCTGTCCAGCGTGAACGCCGCGATGCAGCTGTTCCTGCCCAACTGGGTACGCGCCCGCGGCCTGGCGGTCTACCAGATGGTCTTCGCCGGAGCCCAGGCCGCCGGCGCCCTCGCCTGGGGTGCCCTGTCCGACACCTGGGGTCTGGTGCCCGCGCACCTGGCCGCCGCCGTCCTGATGCTGGCCGGCGTGGCGACGCTGCGCTGGTGGCCGATGCGCGACACCACCGGCCTGAACCGCGAGCCCGCTGTGTTCTGGCCCGAGCCGCACCTGGAGCTGGACCCGGACAGCCAGGACGGCCCGGTCCTGGTCACCGCCAGCTACCCGGTGAGCCCTGAACGCGCGGCGGCGTTCGTGGAGGCGATGGAGGCGGTACGCCGCACCCGGCTGCGGACCGGCGCGGTGCGCTGGGGCCTGTTCCGTGACGGGGAACAGCCGGACCGCTACGTCGAGGCGTACCTGGTGCCGAGCTGGGACGAGCACATGCGGCAGCACGGCGGCCGGCTGACCGGGGCCGACCGGGCGGTGGAGGAACGGGCCCAGGCCCTGGCTGACAGCCCGCCGCAGGTGAGCCATCTGCTGTCGGCGCGCTGACCAGCGGCGACGGGCCGCCCGTCCGTCGTTTGCCCGACAATGCTGATTCCGGCATTGAGATCGATCACTGTGTTCGGCCAGAATCGCGACCATGAGTGACGACATCGCAACGGTACGGGAATACGACCTGTTCACCCCGGAAGTGATGGCCGACCACAACGCGTTCCTGCACCGGGTCCGCGCCGAGAGTCCCCTGGCCCGGCTGCCCCAGCTCGACGCCTACCTGCTCACCCGGTACGCGGACGTCAACGCGGCCCTGCGCGACAAACGCATGGACAGCGCCAACATGGCCCAGGTCCTCCAGCGCCTGACCCCCGAGGAACAGGAGGAGCTGGCCCCGGTCCGCCGGTCCATCGAGATGTGGATGGGACACACCGTCCCGGCCGACCACGTCCGCTTCCAGCAGCTGCTCAAGCGCTACTTCACCCCGGCGATGGTCGACCGGCTGCGGCCGCGGGTACGCGCGTTCACCCACGAACTGCTCGACGCCGTCGCGCCCAAGGGGCAGATGGACGTCGTCCGCGATCTCGCGTACCCGTTGCCGGCCAACGTGATCGCCGAGCTGCTCGGGATGCCGACCACCGACCGCGAGCAGCTGCAGGCGTGGTCGCGGGACATCGTGCCGATCTTCGGCCACGGCGACGTGCAGCAGATGCGCCAGGCCCAGCGCAGCATGCTGGAGATGCACGACTACCTGCGGACCATCGCCGCCGAACGCCGTCGCGAACCCCGCGAGGACGTGCTGAGCATGTTCATGGCGGCCGAGGCCGAGGGCCTCGTGACCGAGGACGAGGCGGTCGCCAACTGCGTCCTGCTCCTCTTCGCCGGTCACGAGACCACCGCGAACCTGATCGCCAACGGCCTGGTCCTGCTCTTCGACCACCCCGCACAACTGGCCCAGCTGCGGGCGGACCCCGGGCTCATGCCGTCGGCAGTCGAGGAGATGCTGCGCTGCGACGGCCCGGCCGGGGTGATCGGACGGGTCACCAAGGAGCCCGTCGAGGTGGCCGGGCATCCCGTACCGGCGGGGCGGCACATCTATCTGGCCCTGATGGCGGCCAACCGCGACCCGGAGATCTTCCCCGACCCGGACACCTTCGACATCACCCGCAAGCGCAACCGGCACCTGAGCTTCGGCATGGGCACCTACTACTGCCTGGGTGCGGCCCTGGCCCGGATGGAGACCGACGAGTGCCTGCGGATCCTGCTGGACCGCTGCCCGCAGCTGCGGCCGGCGTACGAGACGCCGGACTGGACGCCGAGCGCACCGTTCGGTCACCGGCTGGAGACGCTCAACGTCCAGTTCTGACCACTGTGGACATGATTCTCGGCAGCCGCAGCGCCAGGGCCGCGGTCACCGCGGCCAGGGCGAAACCACTCCACGGCTGGACCGGCTGCAGAAGGAAGCCGGACAGGGCGAAAACCGCGATGAGTACGGCGTAACCGACGCCGTACCACCGCAGTTGCCGGCTGGTCCGGGCGATGGCGGTACCGAGCACGACCGCCGCGACGATGAGCAGGAACGTGGCGCTCAGTGCGGTGGCGAACAAGGCGGGCCCGTACGCGGTGTCGGCGTTGAGATCCGGCATGCCCGCGACGCCGTCGAGGTGCGCGCGGCCGATACCCGGCTGGACGAAGGCGGCACTGCCGAAGGCCGCGGCCAGGTACACGTTGGCCAGCACGGTCAGCACCAGCCCGGTGAGCGCGGCGCGCGCGGCCCGGCCGTGCACCAGCAGCGCGGTGACAGCGGCGGCACCGAGGATGGCGAGGCCGCTGCCGAGGATGCTGGCGCCCAGGTGACTGACGAGGAACACATCGGTGGTGACGTAGCGGGCGTAGGCGTCGAAGTCGTCGACCGAGGGCTGGTGGGTCATCGCGCTCAGACCCAGCAGCACCCCGTACGCGGGCAGGGCCCACAGTCCGGTTCGTATCCGGGCATCAACAGGCGTAACCGTCATGGCAGTTGCCTCTCTTGGTGAATCAGACCTGGTGGGTGCCGGCGGGCTCCGCGCCGGCCGGGGTGGTGGCGCCTCGACGGCGCAGGGAGAGAGCGCTGATCACGGCTGCCGCGGCGGCGACGCCGGCCGCCCCGAGGAACGCGGCCGAGTAGCCGTCGGTGAGGGCGGCCAGGTCGCCGAGCTCGTCGGCGCCGTGGGCCGCGGCGAGCGCGGTCATCGCGGCCAGGCCCAGGGCGGAGCCGACCTGGTAGCTGGTGTTGACGATGCCGGCGGCCAGCCCGCCCTCCTCGGGCCGGGCCGCCGACAGGGCGGTACCCAGCGACGGGATGAACGCCATGGCCATCCCGAGGGCGGCGACCAGCGACGCGGGCAGCACGTCGATCAGATAGCTGCCGGTCGGCCGGATCAGGGCCAGCCAGGCCAGGCCGGCGGCCAGCACTGCCAGCCCGGTGACCAGAGTGCGGCCGGGGCCGTAGCGGGCGATCATGCGCGGGGCCAGCGCGATCATGCCGATCATGATGAGGACGGTCATCGGCAGCAGCGCGGCGCCGCTGGGGAAGGCCCGGTAGCCGAGGACCTGCTGCAGGTACAGGTTGAGGTAGAACCACATCGGGATCCAGGCCGCGCCGAGCAGCAGCTGGGCGACGTTGGCCGCGGTCAGGTCGCGGTTGGCGAAAATGGCGAGCCGCATCAGCGGTTCGCGCCGCCGGGCCTGGATGAGCACGAAGGCGGCGAGCAGGACCACGGCACCGCCGAGCACCGCCCAGGTCCGGGTGGTGTCCCAGCCGGCTTCCGGCGCGCGGACGATCCCGTAGACGGCGGTGGCCAGACCGGCGGTGACGGTGAGCGCCCCGGCGACGTCGAGGCTGCCGCGGCGGGCGCCGCCGGCGGGCATCAGGGCCGGGGTCGCGACGAGGGCCAGCGCGGCGATCGGGATGTTGAGGTAGAACACCCAGGGCCAGCTCAGGTACTCGGTGATGACCCCGCCGAGAAACACTCCGGCGGTGCCGCCGGCCGGCGCGGCCGCGCCGTACAGCGCGAGCGCCCTGGTGAGCTCGGCTGGCTTCTCCCCGAAGAGCATCATCAGCAGCGTGAGCGCCGACGGGGCGATCAGTGCGGCGCCGGCTCCCTGGGCGGCACGGGCGGCCAGCTCCACCCCGACCGTGCCGGCCAGGCCCGCGACGGCGGATCCGGCCAGCAGGATCAGCCAGCCGGCGGCGAAGACCCGACGGGCTCCGAGCAGGTCGGACAGCCGGCCGCCGAGCAGCAGCAGCCCACCGAAGGCCACGACGTAGGCGTTGAAGACCCAGGACAGGCCGCCGGGTGAGAAGCCGAGATCCTCGCGCATGCGCGGTAGGGCCACGCCGATGATCGAGGTATCCATGATGACCATGAACTGGGCGAGCGCGATGAGTCCGAGAGCCCACCACCGCTTGGCGCTGTGCACCATGACGTTCACTCCTTCCGTACCCCCAGGGGGTATGCCGTTGTCCTTAAAAGATTTACCCCCAGGGGGTATTCGAGTCAAGGCTTGCCGGAGAACGACGTGTTCGTCACATCAGGGCGCCCGGAAAGCACGACGGGTGAGCCGGCTCCACGTGGAGCCGGCTCACCCGGGTAAGGCTCCGCGTGCGGCGGAGTCCGGTGAGGACGGTTGTCAGGCGGCCTGGTGGGCGCCGGCGAAGCGGCGCAGGCGCAGGCTGTTGGCCACCACGAACACCGAGGAGAACGCCATCGCGGCGCCGGCGATCATCGGGTTGAGCAGACCGGCCGCGGCCAGCGGCAGCGCTGCGACGTTGTAGGCGAACGCCCAGAACAGGTTGCTCTTGATGATCCGCAGGGTGCGCCGGGACAGCCGGATCGCGTCGACCGCGGCCAGCAGGTCACCGCGGACCAGGGTGAGGTCGGACGCCTCGATGGCCACGTCGGTGCCGGTCCCCATGGCCAGGCCCAGGTCGGCCTGGGCCAGGGCGGCGGCGTCGTTGACGCCGTCGCCGACCATCGCGACCACCTTGCCCTCGGCCTGCAGCCGTTTGACCACGTCGACCTTGTCGGCCGGGAGCACCTCGGCGACGACCTCGGTGATGCCGACCTCGGCGGCCACCGCCCGGGCCACGGTCGTGTTGTCGCCGGTCAGCAGCACCGGCGTCAGACCCAGCGCGCGCAGGGCGGCGACGGCCTGCCGGCTGGTCGGTTTGACGGCGTCCGCGACCGCGAGGACGGCGCGGGCCCGGCCGTCCCAGCCGGCCACGATCGCGGTACGCCCGGCGGCCTCAGCATCGGCGGCGGCCTGCTTGAGGCCGGCCGGGACGTCGAGTCCTTCCCGCTCCAGCAGCCGCAGCCGCCCGACCAGGATCTCGGTGTCGTCCACGGTGCCGCGTACGCCGAGTCCTTCGAGGTTGGCGAAGCCGGCCACGGCCGGCAGCACGCCGGCCCGGTCGGTGGCGGCCGCGGCGACGGCCTGGGCGATCGGGTGCTCGGACGCGGCCTCGAGCGCCCCGGCCCGGCGCAGCACCTCGTCGGCGTCGACCCCGTCACCGGGGACGACGTCGAGCAGGGTCATCCGGCCGGTGGTCACGGTGCCGGTCTTGTCCAGTACGACCGTGTCCACCGTACGGGTCGACTCGAGCACCTCCGGCCCCTTGATCAGGATGCCGAGCTGGGCGCCGCGGCCCGTGCCGACCAGCAGCGCGGTCGGAGTGGCCAGGCCCAGCGCACAGGGGCACGCGATGATGAGCACGGACACGGCGGCGGTGAACGCGGCGGTCCAGCCGCTGCCGGTGCCGACCCACCAGCCCAGCGTGGCGGTGGCGAGGGCGATGACGATCGGCACGAAGACCCCGGAGATGCGGTCGGCGAGGCGCTGGACCGCGGCCTTGCCGGTCTGGGCCTGCTCGACCAGCGTCGCCATCTGCGCGAGCTGGGTGTCCGCGCCGATGCGGGTGGCCCGCACGACCAGCCGGCCGCCGGCGTTGACCGTCGCGCCGACCACGGTGTCCCCGACACCGACCTCCACCGGTACGGACTCACCGGTGAGCATGCTGGCGTCGACCGCCGAGACGCCGTCCTCGACGACGCCGTCGGTGGCGACCTTCTCCCCCGGCCGCACCACGAAGCGGTCCCCCACCACGAGCCGGCCGACGGGGATGCGGGTCTCGACGCCGTCACGCAGCACGGCGACGTCCTTCGCGCCGAGCTCCATGAGCGCCCGCAGGGCGGCGCCGGCGCGGCGCTTGGAGCGGGCCTCGAAGTACCGGCCGGCGAGGATGAAGGTGGTGACCCCGGCGGCCGCCTCGAGATAGATGTTGCCGGCGCCGTCGCCGCGGGTGACGGCGAAGCTGAACGGGTGGACCATGCCGGGCATGCCGGCGGTGCCGAAGAACAGCGCCCACAGCGACCAGCCGAACGCCGCCAGGGTGCCCAGCGAGATGAGCGTGTCCATGGTGGCGGCGCCGTGCCGCAGGTTGGTCCACGCCGCCTTGTGGAACGGCAGCCCGCCGTAGACGACGACCGGCGCGGCCAGCGTCAGCGACAGCCACTGCCAGTACGTGAACTGCAGCGCCGGGATCATCGCCAGGGCGATCACCGGCACGCTCAGGACGATCGACGTCCACAGCCGGGTCCGCAGCCCGCGCAGCTCATCGGCCGGCTGCGCCTGTTCCGCCGGGTCGTCCTCCGTACGCGGCGGGGGCGGCACCTCGGCGGTGTAGCCGGTCTTCTCCACCGTGGCGATCAGGTCGCCGGGGGTGAAGGCGTCCGGGAACGTGACGGAGGCCTTCTCGGTGGCGTAGTTGACCGTGGCGGTCACACCGTCCATGCGGTTGAGCTTCTTCTCGATCCGCGACGCGCAGGAGGCACAGGTCATGCCACCGATCGACAGCTCGATCCGGTTCGGTGCCGTCAGCAGCGGCTCGGCGCCTGATGCCATGGCTGCTCTCCTCACTCGTGGCTGTGGTCGGTGGCGGACGGTGTCGCCGCGGGCGTGCCCGCCGTCGCGGTGAACTCGGCGGTGCGCACCTTGCCGGCGTGCTGGAAGTCCAGGTACAGCCGGTAGCTGCCGTTCGACGGAACTTCAGCGTAGAAGGTGACCTGCGGCCCGGCAGCGGTCTTGCCGTCGCCCGGGGCACCGTCGGGGTGGACGTGCAGGTAGGCGAGGTCGCCGGCCCGCAGAGCCACCAGATGCCCGTACGCCCCCAGGTACGGCTGGAGGTCGGTGACCGGCGCGCCGCCCTTGGCGACCGACAGCGTCAGCTTGGACGACGCGCCTGGAACCAGGTCGCCCTCGAGGGTGACGGTGTAACCGTCGACGGTGGCCGTCCGCGAGGCCCCGGGCAGGGCCCGTGGCCGGTAGTCGCCCGGCGCCGGCACGTCGGCGCCCAGCGTCAGGCCTTCCGCGTGCCCCGCGGGCTCGAAGTCGGCGAAGACCCGGTATTGCCCCGCGGCGGGGACTGCCAGCGGGAGCGACCAGGTGCCGTCCGCGGCGAGAGCGGGGTGGACGTGCTGGAAGCCGGACAGGTCCCGGCGTACCACGATCAGGTGCAGGTCCTTGTCGTGGCTCGTGGTGTACGCGGTGACGGGCGCGCCGTCGGGTCCGGCGATCCGGAAGGCGAACGGCGTCGGCTTGCCGACGGCCAGGGCCGGCGAGAGCGGCTGGAGCTGATAGCCGTCCTGGCTGATCTGCAGGCCGGCGGGCACATGCTCGGCCGGGCCGTCCGCCGCGGCGGCACTGTCGTGACCGCCGTCGCCGTGGGCCGTCGTGGTGGTGACCGCGCTGTCGGCGGGACCGGCCAGGTTGCCGAGGCCCAGCGCCGCGGAGAACACGACAGCCAGGCCGAGCGCGAAGGACCCGAGCTTGAGGGGAGTGCCCATCGCTACCTCACCACCTCGTAGCCCGCTTCGTCGACAGCCGCGGTGACGGCGTCGTCGTCGGCGGGCTGGTCACTGGTGACCGTGACCGCGCCGGTGGCCAGGTCGACCCGCACGTCGGTGACGCCGGGGAGCCGGCCGACCTCGGCGCTGACCGCGCCGACGCAGTGCGAGCAGGTCATTCCGGTCACGGTGTAGGTCTTCGTCGTCGTCATACCCTCACCCTACCCATACCCCCCAAGGGTATCAAGCGGCCGGCAGAGTGACGCCCGGCACGGCCGGGCACCCGCCCAGGTGCCCGGTCGGCCGACGGCCCTACAGCCGGCCGAGGATCGACCGCATCGTGGCGATCTCAGCCTGCTGATCAGCGACGATCTTCTTCGCCAGGGTCTTGGCGTCGGTGTTCGAGCCGTCCCTCAACTCGTTCTGCGCCATGGTCACGGCGCCCTCGTGGTGGGCGATCATCATGGTGAGGAACTGCTTGTCGAAGGCGGCACCCCGGGCGGCCGCCAGCTTCTTCAGATCGGCGGCCGACATGGCGCCCGGCATCGCGCCGTGCCCCATGGCCGGCATGGCCATGCCCGGCTCCGGGGCCGGGCGGCCCCACGCGCCGAGCCAGCCGGTCATCGTGCTGATCTCCGGCTGCTGAGCGGCCTTGATCGTGGCCGCCAGGGCCTTCACCTCGGCGTCCGCGGCGCGCGTGGCGGCCAGGTCGGCCATGTCGACGGCCCCACGGTGGTGCACCGTCATCATCTGGGCGAACATCACGTCGCCGTCGTTGAACGCCGCGGCGCCGGCCGGCGCGCTCGCCGTGGGGACCGCGGCACTCGCGACCGGGGCCGAGCCGTGGTCCATGCCGGAACCAGCCATGTCGTCACCGCAGGCGGACAACGCCAGCAGCGCGGTGGCGGTCGCGCCCGCGAGCAGGGCACGACGCGGCCGGACAGAATGCTTCAACACAAGAGGGCCTTTCGGTATCGGTGAACGTGCAACGAGGACAGGGCGCTGCCCACCCCGGGTCAGGGGGGTGGGCGACGCGGCGTCCTATATGCGCAACACCGACACTGCGGCCACGGCCAGTCCGGCGGATCTGACCGGCGGGCCCCGGGGCACGACAGCCCACGGATCCGCCACCGAAGCCGCACGCTCCCGCCGGCGCGACGGCGCCACCAGCATCGCGAGCAGGACCAGCGTCGCGACGGCCCCGAGCACGGCGAGGCACACGCTCCAGCCGGCCATCCCCCCGTGCGGCGCCGACCCCGGACCGTGCGCACAGCCACCGTCACACCCGCCGGCACCGGCGGGTTCGGCCCAGCTTGCGCCCGGCACGGCGGCGGGCTCGGCCCAGATCGCACCCGGCACGGCCACGGCCATCGCGTCCGGGTGGTGACCGGCGGCGTCCAGGTGCATGCCGGCGTGGCCGATCGTGTGCATCGCGGCCAGGCCGAACAGGGTGCAGGCGAGCAGGAGCCACCGGACGGATCGCCCGGTCGGTCCTGCTTCATCGCGCGGCACGGGCTCCAAGTTAGCGCGCCGCCTTACCGGCCACCCCGCCGGGCGCAGACCGGCCAGCGCGAGCGCGGCCGGCCGGCCGGCAGCGGCCTTCGACGGCAGGTCCCGGCCGCGGTAGGGCCTGTTCCGCCACTACTGGGTGTTGATCAAGCTGCTGATACCGGCGTGCTGCTGCCCTCCATGGGCACGCTCACCGCCCTGGCCTCCCGAGCCCGGGCGGCGACCGCTGGCAGCACCGGGCCGCCGGTCTGGCCGACCCGTCCCCGGTGCTGCACAGCGCGGCCGCCGTCGTGCTTCCGCTGACAGCCACGGTGCTGTCGATCTACAAGCCGCGTGGCCTGACCGGCGTCGATGTACTGCGACTTCAGATTTCCGGGCCGGGCGCCACGGGCGACGCAGCCCGGCCCGCGCGCGGGTCACGCCCGCCGGCCGGGCGTGAGCCGCACCCGGCGCAACAGCTGGGCGTTGAGCGCCACGACGATGGTGGACGCCGACATGAGCACAGCACCGACCGCCGGGCTGAGCGTGAACCCGGCCCAGGCCAGGACGCCCGCGGCGAGCGGGATCGCGATGACGTTGTAGCCGGCGGCCCAGGCCAGGTTCTGCACCATCTTGCGGTAGGACGCCCGGGACAGCCGGATCACCCCGGTCACCCCGCGCGGGTCGGACGAGGCGAGCACCACCCCGGCCGACTCGATGGCGACGTCCGTGCCGGCCCCGATTGCGATGCCGACGTCGGCGCGGGCCAGGGCTGGCGCGTCGTTGACGCCGTCGCCGACCATCGCCACGGTCAGGCCCCGGCCCTGCAGCTCGGCGACCGCGTGGTCCTTGTCGGCCGGCAGCACCTCGGCGAAGACCTCGTCGAGGCCGGGCCGGAATCCCAGGTCGGCCGCGACCGCCTCGGCCACCGGGCGGGCATCCCCGGTGATCATCACGATCTTCCGCACGCCCTGCGCTCGCAGGTCGGCGATGGCCTCGCGAGCCTCGGACCGGACCTCGTCCTCCAGCGCGAACGCGCCCAGCACCTGCGGAGCGCCGTCCACGGGCAACCGCAGCAGATGCAGGACCGCGGCGCCGCGCCGCGACCATTCCTCAGCGGTACGGCGCAACCCGGCGGGCACCTCGACGTCCAGCTCACGCAGCAGGGACGGTCCCCCCACGGCGTACACGGTGTCGTCGACGACGGCTCGCACCCCGCGGCCGGTCAGCGAGCGGAAATCCCGGGCCGACACGCGCGGTCCGCGCTGGTCGGCGACGGCGACGATCGCCCGGGCCAGCGGATGCTCACTGTCCGCCTCGACCGCGCCGGCCAGACGCAGCACGCCGGCCTCGGTCTCACCCCCCGCGACGGCAATGCCCGTGACGGTGTGGGCCCCCTTGGTCAGGGTCCCGGTCTTGTCGAACAGCACGGCGTCGACGGTGCGCATCCGCTCCAGCGCCAACCGGTCCTTGACCAGGATGCCGGCCCGCGCCGACACGGCCGTGGACAACGCGATCACCAGCGGAATGGCCAGGCCGAGCGCGTGCGGGCACGCGATGACCAGAACCGTCACGGTACGGACCACAGCCCCGTCCACATCACCCAGCAGCCACCACACCACGAACGTGAGCGCCGCCGCGGCCGTGGCGATGAAGAACAGCATCGCGGCGAACCGGTCGGCCAGCACCTGCGCACGACCGTTGGAGGCCTGCGCCTGCGCGACGAGACGCCCGATGCCGGCCAGCGCCGTGTCCTCACCGATCGCGTCGACCCGTACCCGGAGAGCGGAGTCCGTCGCGACCGTGCCGGCCACGACCCGGTCGCCGGCCGCCCGGGCGACCGGGCGGCTCTCCCCCGTGATCATGGACTCGTCGAGCTCAGCCGACCCCTCGACGATGCGGCCGTCGGCCGGAACGCGCGCGCCGGAACGCACCAGCACGGTGTCGCCCACCCGCAGGTCACCGACCGGCACCCGGTCGACGTCGCCGGAGGCGGTGATCCGCTCGGCGTCGTCGGGCAGCAGCGCGGCCAGGGCGGCCAGCGCGCCCTGGGCCTGGCCGATCGCCTTCATCTCCTGCCAGTGCCCCAGCAGCATGATGGTCACCAGGGCGGCGAGCTCCCACCAGAAGTCCAGCTCGAACACCCCGAAGCTGGTGGCCAGCGAAGCGACGTAGGCGACCGTGATGGCCATCGAGATGAGCACCATCATGCCGGGAGCCCGATCCCGAACCTCGCCGACGGCGCCGGCCAGGAAAGGCCACCCGCCGTAGCCGAAAACGAACGTGCCGAGGGCCGGGCCGACCAGGCTCATCCCGGGAAAGTCCAGGGAGTAGCCGAACCAGTCCATCACCATGTGACTGGTGAGCACGATCGGCAGGGTGAGCACGAGACTCAGCCAGAACTTGCGCCGGAACATCTCGGGGTCGTGGCCGGCGTGCTTGTCATGCCCCTGATGCGCGCCGTGGTTGGCGTCATGGCCTTGACCGCCGTGGCCTTCGCCGTGGTTGCTGCCGTGATGGTGCTCGTGGACGGCCGGGGCTGTGCCCTGGGGCCGGCCCACACTGTCTACAGAATTCATCGTGGCCACCTCCTGGGGTCAACTTATACCCCCCGGGGGTACCTGACAAGGTCTGTCGGGTCACAGGCGGGGGCGGCGCGGGCGTGCCGATTCATCCCGCACGGACATCTACAGCCACCGCTCGCGGACAGCCCCGCGTCGCGGACAGCCCCGCGTCGCGGACAGGCTCCGCGTCGCGGCCAAGCGCCACGTCGCGGGCCAGACGCCACGTCGCGGCCAAGCGCCACGTCGCGGCCAAGCGCCACGTCGCGGCCAAGCGCCACGTCGCGGCCAAGCTCCGCGTCGCGGCCAGACGCCATGACGTGGCCAGACGCTACGTCCCGGCCAGACGCCACGTCCCGGCCAGGCTCCGCGTCGCGGGCAGGCGCCACGTCCCGGCCAGGCTCCGCGTCGCGGGCAGGCGCGGGTGGACGCGCCGGACCACATACCAGGCATCGCGGAAGTCCGGTGTCGGATCACCGAGCGCCGCCGCGGCGCAGACGGCCCCTGCTCGCGCAAGGACTGCGCCACGGAGGTGAGCCTGTGCTCCGGGGAAGCGCCGAGTCGTCCCAGCCGCTGACCCCGTCCTCTCGTGGGCGGACAATCTCCATCGTGACGGTGGTGTCGTCCCTCGGCTTCCTGCTGGGTCCCGTCCACGTCGGCCTGTGGGCGTCAGCGGCCGGCTTGCGCGGCGCGATGCTCCCGGTGGCGGCCCTCGGTGCTGTCCTGGCTGCGCTGGCCCTGCTCCTGCTGGCGTTGAGCCGATATGTGGTGACACCACAGCCCGCCGTGCGGCCGAACGATCCAGTCCGACGCACCTGACCCTCAGCGCCAGGACCGGAAGGTTCCCGATCCTCCGGCTCTGGACCAGATCACGGCCACTTCCCGGCCTCTGCGAGTCGTAGGCGACAGCAGACCTGCCGGCTGCCGGCCCACAGCGGAAGGGCCAGGACGATTCGCCACCTCAGGCTCACCCCAGCAACAGCAAGACCACCTGCACCTGAACTGCAGCGTCAGAACCAGGACCGACCCCCTCCGGCTCACCCCAGCATGAGCTGGTACACCTGCACCTGAATCGCAGCCGCAGAACCGACCCCCTGCGGCTCACCTCAGCATGAGCTGGCCGACCCGCCCCTGAATCCCAGCGGTAGCAACAGAAATAGTCACCCGCTGACTCTCAGCGGGTAGCGGTGGCCAGGAACATCGGGACGGCGAGCAGCAACCGGCCCGCAGCGGCACGCCGAGTCTGCTCACCGACCCATCCCTCAGCCTCCTCGTCGCTGATGGCTCCCGTGTGGCAAGCTGCCGCCGCATGGCCGGCGAGCAGCGGCAAAGTTGAGGCGTCGGTGAACACCATCGTGTGCACCTCAAGCTCAACGTCCCGGAAACCCGCGTCCGACAACAGATTGCGGTAAGCGCGGGCGATTCGCGGATGGCGGATGGTGTCCGCCCGGGCGTGCACGATCCGGCGGGTCAGGGCGCCCTGGTCAGAGTCGATCACCATCGTGTCCCAGTCCTGGCCGAGCAGCACGATGCGACCGCCGGGAGCGAGGACCCGGCGGGCCTCGACAAGCGCGGCGGCCGGAGAGGGCAGCACGTGGTAGACCTTGTCCGCCCGGTAACCCCGCACTTCGCCCTCACCCAGCGGCAGGTCGGCCGCGTCGACGGTGCGCAGGTCGAGCTCCGGGAAGCGGTCGCGGGCCGCAGCCAGCATGACGGGATCGAGATCCACGCCGATGGCCCGGGCGCCGCGGCCCGCGAGCTCGGCGACCGCGCGGCCGGTGCCGCAGCCTACGTCGATCACCGTGGCGCCTGTGGACAACCGCAGCAGTTCATAGCTGCGCGCGCGTAACGTGACGGCGCCGGGAGTGTTCTCGGCAGCGTCGAGTGCTCGGATCAGAGTTTCGACGTCCGTGTGGGCGCTGTGCGTCTCGGGCATGCAGCCGAGTCTGCGACTTCAGGCCGACCTGAAGTCAACCTGGCCTGCAGCCAACCTGGCCTGCAGCCAACCCGGGCTACAGGCCGAGCCGGCCTAAAGCCAACCTGGCCTGCAGCCAGCCCCGGCTGCAGCCAACCCGGCCTACAGCCAACCCCGGCTGCAGCCAACCCGGCCTACAGCCAACCCCGGCTTGCAGCCACCCGGGCTGCAGCCAACCCGGCTTGCAGCCAAACCCGGCTACAACGAACCTGGGCTGCAGCCAACCCCGGGCCTGCAACCAACCCCGGCTGCAACCGACCCGGCTGCAGCCAACCCCGGCTGCAGCCAACCCGGCCTGGAGTCAAGAAAACGGGAGGGAATGATCGATGGAGTATTCGATCGGCGAGCTGGCGGACCGCTTCGGGCTGGCCACGCACGTGCTACGCCACTGGGAGGACATGGAGCTGCTGACACCCGCGCGGCGGGTCGCGGGCCGGCGGGTCTACAGCACCGCGCACGTGACCCGGGTTGCGGAGATTCTCCTCGGCAAGGACGCGGGCTTCAGCCTGGAGCAGCTCCGCGAGTTGTTCACGGCCCCGGACCGCACGCGGCGGCGCGAGGTGCTGCGCAGCCGGCTCAACCAGGTGCGTGAGCGCATCGCCCGGCTCACGGTGTCGGCGACATTGCTCGAGCATGGCTTGCGGTGCCGGCACCAGGACTACCAGGCGTGCCCGCGCTTCCAGGCGATGGTGCTCGCCCGGGTGGACGGGGTGGATCTGGCCGAGGCCCTGGACCACCACTGACGTCCGACCCGGGCGGCGCATCCCTCAGTTCAGGTGGCGGGCGAAGAACCGCAGCGCGCTGTCCTGCTCGAACGAGGGCACGTCCCCGTGCCCGCCGGGATTGGCGTGCAGCGTCTTCTCGGCGGAGGCGAAGAGCTCGAACAGCGCCAGGCTCGCCGCCCGCGGCACCAACTGGTCGTCCCACTGCACCAGGAACTCCACCGGCACGGTGACTCGCGCGGCGGCCTCGGCCGATGTCCCCGCCCCGTTCAGGCCCAGCACCGCGGCCCGGACGCGCGGCTCGGCGGCGACGAACGGAACGCCCAGCCCGCACCCCAGCGACACTCCCCAGTACCCGACCGGTCCCGCGCCGACCTGGTCGAGCTTCTGCAGGGCGTCGACAACCGCCCGCCATTCCGGTACGGCCTGCCCGGCAATGAGACTGTGCAGCGAAGCGACCACCGGGGTGACTTCTCCGCCGGCCTGCAAGCGGGTGCGCAGTTCGCCGATGATCCGGTCCTGTTCCGCACTCCGCGGCCGGTCACCGTGACCGGGCGCGTCGAGGGCCGCTACCGCGAAGCCACCCTCTTCGACGAAACGACGGGCCAGTCCCACGATGCCGGGCGCTTGCTTGTGCTGACCGCCGCCGTGACCCATCAGGATCAGCGGACGGTTCCCGGTGGCGTGCTCCGGTGTCCACAGGACGCCCGGGATCTCACCGGAGGTGAAGGTGAGCGTGAAGAGCTGTTCGGTGACGCCGTCCGACGACGTCCGCGAGGTGAAGCGCATGAGGTGTGAAGCCTTTCAGGATGCCTTTTGCGGGCACTCCCTCGGATCCAGCGAGCTGGATCCAGCAAGCTAGATCCTGCGAAGGAGGGAGCCCCGACCTGTCACAGCGTTGATCGGTCTCACCTCCTCAGGTCACATCAGCGGCGCTGAACGTATCACCGTCGACGATCTGCCGCGCGCCCGGACCGGTGGCGGGTGTGCCGAACGCCGTGCGGTACTGCTCCGGGCTGACGCCCCGTACGGCCCGGAAGTGCCGCCGTAAGGTGTCCGGGCTGCCCAGTCCGCACCGCCGCGCGACGGCGGCGATCGTGGCCCCGTCGCGTTCCAGCATCTGCTCGGCCAGGCGGACCCGTTGCGTCCGGACCCAGGCGGCCGGGCTGGAGCCGGTGGCGGCCGCGAAGTGCCGGGCGAAGGTTCGCGGTGACATCGCCGCCCGGGCGGCCAGCGCACCCACGGACAGGTCCGCGTCCGGGTGCGCGGCGGCCCACTCCAGCAGGTCGGCGAGGGTACGCGAGCCCGGCAGCCGCGGGGCGCTCACCGGCGTACGGGTGAACTGCGACTGCCCACCGCTGCGATGGGCCGGCACGACCAGCTCGCGCGCGACCCGGTTGGCGATGTCGGCGCCGTGGTCGGCGCGGATCAGGTGCAGGCACAGGTCGATCGCGGCGGACGCCCCGGCGCTGGTCGCGATCGGCCCGTCGACCACGTAGATGCTGTCCGGGTCGACGGTCGTGCCGGGGTGACGGGCGGCGAGGTCGTCGGCGTACCCCCAGTGGGTGGTGGCTCGGCGCCCTTCGAGCAGGCCGGCCTGGCCGAGCACGAACGCCCCCGTGCAGACCGCGGCCAGCCGGGCGCCGCGGGCGGCGGCCCGGCGCAGCGCCGCCAGGAGCGCGGGC
>NZ_JBSGFR010000042.1:0-23443 GCF_053603475.1 Actinoplanes sp. NPDC004185
GCGGGTGAGCAGCGGCCGCAACGAGCGGGTCAGCTCGACGGCGACCGGGATGTCGTGACCGGTGTCCGGGCCGTACCGCTCGAACGTGGCCGGGTCCCGCGCGGCCCAGGCCCGGGCCGCCCAGGCCCGCGCCACCCACTCACTGTCGGCCCAGGCCCGAGCCGTGAAGTCGGAGCCGGCCCAGGCCCGGGCCGCCCAGGCCCGCGCGGCCGGGTCGAGCTGCGCCCAGGCGCGGGCGGCCCAGTCGCGGGAGGCCGGGGTCAGCTTCTTCCACGCCCTCTCGGCGGCCGGCTGGTCACCGTCGACCAGGGCCTCGGAGAACGCGGCCCAACGCTTGGCGTCGCGCCCGACCGCGGCGGTGTCGGCGTCGTACTGCTGCTGCGCCTGGCCCGCGTTCCAGCGGGGCGCGGCGGCGAGCACCCGGGCGGCGTCCAGGCCGCCGGCGCCGCCACCGGACGCGCGGCTCAGCCCGGCACTCGGGTACGCGGTGCTCACGAGCAGGTTCTTGATCGCGTCGGGCCGCAGCCGGGGCTGCACGGCCAGGGTGTCCGCGATGACGCCCGAGGTGACCGCGGCGGCCATCGACGTGCCGGAGCCGCGGAAGTAGCCGTCACCCACCCGGGCCTGCGGGTTGCCCGCGTCGACCACGCTGCCCGGCGAGCGCAGGCTGATCACGTGGCCACCGGCCGCCACCAGGTCCGGCTTGGCGTCGCCCTGCCAGGTCGGTCCCCGGCCGGACCAGACGCCTACCACGTCGTCGCCCCGGCCGGCCGTGCCGGCGGCGTCCAGCCCACCGGTGGTGAGCAGCAGGGGATCGTTGCCGGGCGAGGTGACCGAGCCGGTGCCAGGACCGTCGTTGCCCGACGGCACGACGACCGTGACGCCCTGGTGCCACAACGACTCGAGGGCCTGGGTCAGGGGATCGATCTGGTACGGCAACGGGCTGTTCGAGGACAGCGACAGGTTGACCACCTGCACGTCGCGGCGGTGGTCACTGACCCACTGCAGGCCCCGCAACACCGTGGTCAGGTCGGTACGCCCGTCCGCGTCGGCCACCTTGACGTCGACGAGCTTCGCGCCCGGGGCCACGCCCTGGTACCGGCCGTCCGACGCCTCGCCGGTGGCGGCGATGAGGCCGGCCATGAACGTGCCGTGGCCGTACCCGTCGCCGGCGCCGGTGCCGGTCAGGTCGACCCGGCCGGCCAGTTGCCCGGCGAGGTCGGGGACGTCGGCGATGCCGGTGTCGACCACGGCCACCGTGACGCCGCGGCCCTCGTCACCGTCGGCGGGTAGGCCCACCATCTCGCGGACGGTCGCCGCGCCCGTCCCGGCCGGTGTCCCGGCCTCGGCGACGGTGATCTCGCGCTGGGGTGCCACGGACCAGGCCGGGTCGAGGGTGCTGCCCTGCGGCAGTTGCGCCGCGACGCCGCGGACGACGGGCAGCAGGGTCACGACCCGGCCGCCGGCCGCCCGGACCGCGCGCGCCGCACCCTCGGCGTCGGTGCCGGTGACGACGACGTCGTGCCACTGCGCGCCGGCGGCCCGCGCGGCGGACGGAGCCGGGAGGCTGACGACCGCCAGGGCTGCGGCGACGATTGCCGCGATGCGGCGGCGGTTGGTGGCGGCGGCGCCGGCCGATCCCGCCAGGCTGGTGATTTTCACGGCCTGCGCACTCCTTCTCACTCTGAGTAACTACATGACGCCGTCAGCAGCGAGGGCCGCCTCCGTCTGTGGCGGGAACATCGGCCGGGCCGGCGTCACCTTGAGCAAGACGTCTCAGGAATCGGCGGCGCCCACCTGCCCCGCCAGCACGCCGTCGACCAGGTCGAGCACCGCGTCCGCCGTGAACGGCTTGGCCAGGTAGTAGTCGACGCCGCAGGCCCAGGCCCGGGCGTTGGCGTCGGACTCGGCGGCTGCGGTCAGCATGAGCACCGGCACCGGCTCGCCGGGCTGGTCGCGGATGGTGCTGAGCACCCCGAAGCCGTCCAGGCCGGGCATCATCACGTCCAGGATCACGAAGTCGGGCGCGGCCGCCTGCACCTCCCGGACGGCGGCGAGCCCGTCCACCGCGACGCTCACCTCGTACCCGTCCATCTCGAGGACGTCGGTGAGCAGTTGCCGGATCGCCGGGTCGTCGTCGACCACCAGGATGCGTGCCATGAGCTCCCTCTTCCGCCTCAGTGTCTGCCGTGGCTGTGCCAGAGCCCGGCCTGGCGCGACGCCTCGTCGGCGGCGCGACGCCAGTCCACGGCCTGCGCCTTCAACTGGGGGTGTGACAGCAGCTGGGCCAGCTCCTCCTCGTGCCGGCCGGCGGCCGGGCAGGCGGACTCGGTGCCCTGGATCAGCAGGTGGGCCGTCCGCACGGCCGCGGCCACGCCGAGCCCGGAGAGGTCCGGCGCCTGCTCGGCGTCGCGCTGGGCGACGGCGGTGACGATCGGCGGCGGCAGCCCCCACAGGTGCAGCAGTTCCACCCCGACGTCACGGAACGGAACCCCGTCACGGGTCTCGGCGTCCAGGTCGACCGCGGACCCCTCCTTGTCCCCCACCGCCGCCAGGCAGACCAGCCGCCCGACGTCCTGCAGCAGCGCCGCGGCCTGCGCGTGCGGCCGGTTCGCCGGGGAGGCCACGAAGTCCACCAGGCAGGCGGTGGCCACCGCGTGCCGCCAGGCGGTGCGCAGATGCTGCTCGATCGCCGGGTCCCAGGCCGAGGTCGGCCGCAGCACGTGTGCCGCGCCGGCCACCGCCTGCACCATGGGCACGCCCATCGCGTTGACGATCGACTCGACCGAGGAGTTGCGCGGGCGCGAGCCGAAGAACCGCGAGTTCGACAGCTGGAGCAGCTTGGCGGTCAGCCCGACGTCGTGCATGGCCATCTGCACCGCGTACGACAGGTTGGCGTCCGGGGCGAGCAGGCCGATGATCCCGTCGGTGTGCTCGGGCAGGGTCGGGATGGCCCGGACGCCGCCGGCGATCCGCCGCGCCTCGCTCCGGTGGGAGCTGGAGGTCCGGATCAGCAGCTGCTCGATCACGGCGATGAGGCTCTCGGCGTCGGACGGCTTGGTGAGGAAACGGTGACCGGCCACGGCCACCTGGATCGCCGCCTCCGGCTCGATGTGCCCGGACAGCACCACCCGGGCCACCTCGGGGTGCCGCCGGCTGACGTTGGTGAGCAGCTCGGCGCCGTCCATCCCGGGCATCCGCATGTCGGAGACCACCACGTCGTACGGCTGCTGGGCGAGCAGCTCCAGCGCCTCCGCGCCGTCGGAGACGAACGCCATCTCCCATTCGCCGCGCTTGCCCCGCAGGGAACGGCGCAGGCCGTCGAGGATGCGCGGTTCGTCGTCGACGAACAGGGCGCGTGCCTTGCTCATGCGGCGTCCGGCTTACCGGCGACGGGCAGGCGCAGGACGAACTCGGTCCCCTCACCCACCACGGAGCGCACCTCGATGCTCCCGCCGTGCTTCTCCAGCACCGCCCGGGCCAGCGCCAAGCCCTGCCCCGTGCCCTTGCCGACCTCCTTGGTGGTGAAGAACGGCTCGAAGATCGACTGCTGGATGTCCGCCGGGATGCCGGTGCCGTTGTCGGCGAAGGTGAGCACCGCGGTGGGGCCGTCGGTACGGGAGCTGATCCGGATCTCACCCCGCTCGGCCTTGTCCTTGAGCGCGTCGGCCGCGTTGACCAGCAGGTTGAGGAAGACCTGGTTGAGGTCGCCCAGGTGGCACAGCACCTCGGGCAGCTCACCGAGGTCCAGGACCACGTCGGCGACGTACTTGACCTCGTTGCGGGCCACCGTGAGGGTGGTCCGGACGGCCTCGTTGAGATCGGCGTACGCCTGCTCGGTGGCGTCCTTGTAGCTGAACGACTTCATCGCCCGGACCAGCGAGGCGACCCGCTCGACGCCCTCGAGGCTCTGGCTGACCGCGGCCGGGATCTCGGCGGCCAGGTACTCGACGTCGGCCTTGGCCTCGGCCTGCTGGGCGCGCTCGGTGCGCGCACTCCACTGCAGCTCGCCCAGGGCCGGCGCCATGCACTCCCGGTACACCAGCAGCAGGTCGAGCATGTCCTGGTACGCGTCGGCCAGGAACCGGGTGTTGTCCCCGACGAACTGGATCGGCGTGTTGATCTCGTGGGCCAGCCCGGCCGAGAGCCGGCCCAGCGACTCCAGCTTCTGGTCGTGCCGCGCCTCGAGCTCCGCGCGCCGCACCTCGGTCATGTCCCGGAAGGTGACCACCGCGCCGGGCAGCTCGCCGCCGATGTCCAGCGACGCGACCGAGCACTCCACCCCGAACGTCGATCCGTCCCGGCGGGCGAAGGTCTCGTCGATCGACTGCACGCTCCTGCCCGCGGTGCGGATCAGGCGCAGCGGGCACTCGCTCTCCGGCTGCGGGGCGCCGTGCCAGGGTGCGGCGTGCACCATGTCGTGCACCGACAGCCCGAGCAGGTCCTTCTCGGCCCAGCCGAGCATCTCCGAGGCGGCCCGGTTCATCGAGGTCAGCTTGCCGTCGCCGTCGACCGTGTAGAGACCCTCGGCCATGTCGTCCATGATCACCGAGCGGAACGCCTGGGCCTGCTCGCGTTCCGTGACGTCGACCAGCACCAGGCCGACGCCCATCATCCGGTCCTCCACCCGCACCGGGTAGCACCCGGCGAGCCACGAGCGGGGCCCGTCGGCCTCACCCGGCGCCGGGGCGGTGACCACCGTGCCGACGATCGCCGTCTCCGTCTGCCACGCGCGGTGGTAGTTCGCCTCGATCTGCGGCCATACGCAGGGCAGCACCTCGTGGACCGGCCGGCCGAGCTGCTCGGCGCGCGGCACGCTGCCCATGGCGGCCAGCGTCTCGTTGACCCGGCTCAGCCGGGAGTCGCGGTCCACGAAGCCGAACCCGGCCGGCGCAGCCGCCTCCAGGGCCTCCAGCAGGGAGAGGGTCTCGGTGACGCAGCGCCGGGCGCCGGCCAGCTCCTCGCTCAGCGCCGCCCGCTCCTCGACATCCGTGCCGGCGGCGATCCACGAGCCGGGAGCGCCATCCGCCGGGGTGAACCGCACACTGTGCCGGCCGAACGAGCCGTCCACCCGGCTGAGCCGGCACTCCAGCTCGTAGGGTGCCGCGCCCGCCGCCCGCCCGGCGGACTCCACGGCCGGCAGGTCGCCAGGGTGCACCAGGGTGCTCCACGGCACGCCCACGGGGCCCCGGTTGGCGTACGCGATGTGGCCCGCGTCGGTGACGACCCAGACGGTGTGCGGCAGCGCCGCGGCGAGCACGGTGGCGTCGATCCCGGACGGCAGCGGGCCGGCCGGGGCCGCGGCCACCTGTGGCGCTCGACGTCCAGACACGTTATGCCCTTCTCAGCGACCGGGGCGATGTGCACCCTCCTTGCTGCCCATCGGCCGTCCGCGTCCGGATCTGAGCGCCACACTCGTCGTGATGTCAGGCGGCCCGGCTGAGCCACTGCTGGTTGGCGCCCGTGCCGCAGGCGTACTGGATGAGCCGTACGCCGTCCGCGGTCCCGCCGCCGATGACGTCGAGGCACCGCCCGCTGTGCCGGGCCACGAGCCGGTAGTAGCCGCCCCCGGCGTCCTGCACCTGCCACTGCTGGTTGGTGCCCGTCCCGCAGGTGTACTGCACGACCCGGGCGTTGTCGGCGGTCGACGCGTCCGCCACGTCCAGGCACTTGCCGCTGTGCCGGGCCTCCAGCTGCACGTAGCCGTTGCCCAGGTCGCGGCGGTTCCACTGCTGATTGAGGCCGGTGCCACAGGTGTACTGGATCGCCTCGGCGCGATCGGCGGTCGAGCCCCCGGCCACGTCGACGCACTTGCCGGAGTGCCGGGCGACCACGGTGCTCCAGGAGCCGGCCGCTCCGGTGACCGTGCCGGCCGCAGTGTCGATGACCAGCGACGGGAAGTAGTCCAGGGCCAGCGTGGTGGCGCTCGGGAAGCGCAGCGGCGCCCAGACGTAGCGGGAGTCGTTGACCGTGCCGCCCAGCGAGTTGCCCCAGCGGTCGCCCAGATACAGGTACGCGGTCCCGGCGGTGCCCGCGACCGGCAGGACGTACGCGGTCTGCGAGCCGTACGCCGTCGCGTCCCCCACGTTGCTCCAGCCGCTCCACGGGCCGGTGATGCTGGTGGCCGAGGAGTACTTCTGCTGGTTGGGGTTCCAGCCGGTGGCCCCGGAGGTGAGCATGAAGTAGACGCCGTTGCGCTTGAACAGCGCCGGCGCCTCGCGGACGTCACCGGGCCAGCTGCGGACCAGCGCGGTGACGCCGGTGTAGTCACTGGTCAAGCGGTAGACGTTGAGGTCACGGTTCTCGTTGGCCGAGGACACCATGTAGCCGGTGCCGTCGTCGTCGACGAACGTGGTGATGTCCCGCGACATGTGGGTGCCCAGCGGCCGGAAGCTGCCCCGGTACGTGTAGGCGCCGTCCACAGTGCTCGACACGGCGACCGCGGCCCGCGCCTGGGCGTAGTCCGTCGCGGTCTCCTTGTGCATCCACATGACGAACTGCCGGGTGCTCGCGTTGTACATCACCTTGGGCCGCTCGATGTTGGCGCTGGCCAGCTCGGCGGCCGACGACTGGGTGAGCACATGGTTGCGGAACTCCCAGGTCTTCAGATCCGTCGAGCGGTACGCCGAGACGTACCGGAAGGTGTTGTCGGCGTTGCGGTTCTCGCCGAACCAGTAGTAGTAGGCACCCACCTTGAGCACGCCGCCGCCGTGCGCGTGCACCACGGCCCCCGAGGTGTCGGTGAACTGGGTGCCGTTGGCCACCGTCACCGGCGCCGCGAGCACCGGCGCCCCGGTGAGGGCGAGGACCGTGGCGGTCCCGGCAAGAACGGCGAGGAAGGCCCGCGCGCAGCGTCCGAGCGGCATCACGACCTGCTTTCCAATCGGTGACGGTCGATGTGACCGTTAACACAGATTGCCCGCAGGTTACCGTCATGTCAACAAACGCCGGGCCGGTCAGCGGCGCACGCCCACGGCGACCAGAACGGCCCGGGCCGCATCGGCCGCCGGGTGCAGGATCGCCGAGTGCACCCACCGCCCGGCGGCGGCGACCGCGTGCCACACCGGCACGACGGTCCACCGCCAGCACCAGGCAATGGCCAGTCCGGCCGGTCGCAGCACCCACCGGTAGAACTGCCGCAGCAGCCAGCCGGCACCGCGCCATCCGGCAGCCAGCACCGCGGCGACGCCCCGGCCCAGCACGGCGAGCACCCACCACACTCCCCGCCACACCGGGGCGGTCACCGCCCACAGCCAGACGAGCGGCACGACCAGCAGGTAGTGCAGCACCAGGGCGAACGGCCGGAGCAACTGCCGCCGGTGCCGCCACAGCCACTGCGCCGGCACGACGATCAACCATCGCGCCAGCCACTCCAGCACCGGCCGCAACGCCCGCTGCCACAGCCAGGCCGCCGGGACGGCCACCAGGTATCGCCACAGGAAGGCGGCCGGCACCGCGACCAGGTAGTGCCACAGGAAGGCGGCCGGGACCGCCACCGCGTAGTGCCACAGCCAGGCCAGGGGCCGGCCGACGTAGCGGGCCAGGAACCGGCCGATCAGCCGGGACAGCTCCCACAGCAGCCGGAACGGCAGGACGAAGACCACGGCGAGGACCCGGACCGGCCAGTGGATCCAGGCGGGAAGCGGCTGCTCGGACATGGCCGCCCACGGTAGCCGACCTGCGCGAACGCCGCCCTAGCGGCCGGCCACCCGCTTGGCGATCCGGTACGCCAGCATCCCGCCCAGCACCCACGGCGCCGCGACGATGATCGGGTCGATCCACTGGTGGTTGACGTCGGCGCGCTTGCGGCCGAACCGCGAGGCGATGCCGTGGTGGCTGAACTCGCTGAGCACCCCGGTCTCGGTGATCGGATTGTCCGGGTGCAGGCTCACGAACGAGCGCAGCGTGCTCTCCACGGTGTCCACCCGGTCGGCGGCCAGCAGGAGCAGCCAGTGCGCGGCCCGGCCCTCGCTGTACTCCTTGTAGGCGTACCGGCGGATGACCCCGGACAGGCCCTTGGGCGGGCAGGACGTGCCGAAGACCGGGGTGAGGAACTTGTGCTCGATCGAGCGTTCCCGGGGGAACTTCTCCGGCTGGCGTTCCGGGAACTCCCAGTGCGCGCCGCTGAAGGTCGGATCGAACTGCTCCCGGGGCACCGCGGGCCGGTCCTTGGGGTCCAGATCCACGCCCCAGCCCGGGATGCGGGCGCGCAGCTGGTCGCTCGACTCGGCCAGCTTCGGCTTCTCCGGTGTGTAAGCCATTTCTGCCTCCGTTCGGGTCAGGCGGCGTTCGGGACGATGATCGGCTTGATGCAGTTGTCGAGCTTCGCCGAGAAGATGTGGTACCCCTCGGCGATGTGCTCCAGCGGGATCCGGTGCGTGACGATCTCGCTGGGCTTGAGATAGCCGTTCTTGACGTGCTCGAACAGCCGGGGCCACTGCCGTTTCACCGGGCACTGGTTCATCCGCAGGGTGAGGCCCTTGTTCATGGCGTCACCGAACTTGACCGCGCTGAACATCGGCCCGTAGGCCCCCATCACGGAGATCGTCCCGCCCTTGCGCACCGAGTCGATCGCCCAGTTCAGCGCGATCGGCGACCCGCCCTGCAGCTTGAGCTTGGTGGTGGTCACGTGCTGCAGGAAGTTGCCGTCGGCCTCGGCGCCCACGGCGTCGATCGCCACGTCGGCGCCCAGGTGGTCGGTGATCTTCTTCATGTGCACGATGATGTCGTCGTACTCGGTGAAGTTGTACGTCTCGGCGTGGGCGAAGGTCCGGGCCTTCTCCAGCCGGTACTCCAGGTGGTCGATGACGATCACCCGGCCGGCGCCCATCAGCCACGCCGACTTGGCCGCGATCAGCCCCACCGGGCCGGCCCCGAAGACCACCACCACGTCGCCCTCGACGATGTCGCCCAGCTGGGCGCCGAAGTACCCGGTGGCGGTGGCGTCGGTCAGCAGCACCGCGTCGTCCTCGTCCATCCAGTCCGGGATGATCGTGGGCCCGACGTCGGCGAAGGGCACGCGGACGAACTCCGATTGGCCACCGTCGTAGCCGCCGGTGGTGTGCGAGTAGCCGTAGATCCCGCCGACCGCCGTGGCGTTGGGGTTGACGTTGTGGCAGTTCGAGTACAGGCCGCGGGCGCAGAAGAAACATGTACCGCAGAAGATGTTGAAGGGGACCATGACCCGGTCGCCGGGCTTGAGGTTGCGCACCGAGGAGCCGACCTCGTCCACGACGCCGATGAACTCGTGCCCGAAGGTCGAACCGACCCGGGTGTCGGGCATCATCCCGTGATAGAGGTGCAGGTCCGACCCGCAGATCGCGGCTCGCGTCACCCGTACGATCGCATCGTTGGGATGCTCGATCACCGGGCGGTCCTTCTCCTCGACCCGGACCCGGTATGGACCGCGATAGACCATTGCTCGCATCTTGTACCTCCCGTGCCCCGGCGCGCGGGTGAGCCGCGCCCGGTCGATTTGTCGGTGCACCAGGGCCCGGGCTACCCGAAGCGTTCCGCGGTAAACGCTGCGGCCGCGGCCGGAGCGTCGGTCGGCCATGATGACCCGATGCGAATCTCCGCCGGTGACGTGTCGTTGTTCTTCGATGTCGAGGGGTGCGCCCTGGTGCCCGCCGGCGACACCATGCGCGAGCAGCCCACCCTGGTGCTGCTGCACGGTGGCCCGGGCGCCGACCACAGCCTGTTCAAACCCGAGTTCACCGCGCTCACCGACGTGGCCCAGCTCGTCTATCTGGATCAGCGCGGGTCCGGGCGCTCGGACCCCGGCACCCCGGCCACCTGGACGTGGACGCAGTGGGCGGACGACGTCGCCGCGTTCTGCGCCGCCCTGGCCATCCCCCGGGTGGTGCTCGTCGGCTCCTCCAGCGGCGGCCTGGTCGCCCTGCACTGCGCCGCCCGCCATCCGGGGCTGGTCGCCGGGTTGATCCTGGACAGCACGCTAGGTGTGCCCACCTCGCTCGAGGAGACCCTCGACGTGTTCGAGCGCCGCGGCGGACCGGTCGCCCGCGCGGCGGCGCAGCGCTACCTGACCGGGGACACCAGCGCCGAGGCCGAGGACGCCTGGCGCGAGCACGGCCTGCCGCTCTACGGCAGCGCCGCCGCCTCCACCGACCTGACCGACCGGCGGGCCAGGGCGCGCATGAACGAAGATGTGCTGGCTCACTTCCGGCGCGGCGGCTGCGGACCGGCGGATCCGGCCGAGCAGCTGGCGGCCGTCGCCTGCCCCACCCTGATCCTCGCCGGCGAGGACGACCCTGTCTCACCGGCCGCCGCCGCCCAGCGGCTGGCCCGGTCCCTGACCGGGGCGAAGGCCACCGTCGAGATCATCGCCGGGGTCGGACACGGGACTTTCCGTCAGGCTCCCGAACAGGCCTTCACCCACGTCCGCCGGTTCATCGGCGCCCTCGACCGAGCCGGCCGCGGCTGAGCCGCCCTCAGCCCCGGACGAGGCCCAGGATGGTGTCCATGGCCTTGCGGCGGTCCGCGCCCGTGCCGAGCAGGCCGTCCGGCACGATCAGCTCGTCCAGGCCGAGCTCGCGGTAGCCGGCGATGTCGCGGGCCAGCAGCTCGGGCGAACCCCCGATGACCGGCATGGACAGCCCTTCCGGCACGGGCCCGTCGACCACCGTCAGCGCCTGCGCGGTACGGGCGATGGCCTTCGGGTCGCGTCCCTGCTCGGCGCAGAAGCGGTCGAGGACCGCCGACTTGTGCGCGATCAGGTCCGGGCGGCCCCACGCGTTCCAGGCGTCGGCGTAGCGGGCGACGATGCCGAGCATCCGCCGCTCGCCGCTGCCGCCGATGAGGATCGGCAGCGGGTCCTGGACCGGCTTGGGCTCGCAGACGGCGTCCTCGAGCTGGTAGTACTCGCCGTCGAGGGTGGTCGTGGGCTGCCGCAGCAGGCCGTGCAGGACCTCCAGCGCTTCCACGAACCGGTCCAGGCGCTGCTTGACCGGCGGGAGCTCGATGCCGTACTGCTCGTGCTCGTTGATCTGCCAGCCGGCGCCCACGCCCAGGGTGAACCGGCCGTCGGTGATCCGGTCGACGGTGGCCGCCATGTTGGCCAGCACCGCCGGGTGCCGGTAGGTGTTGCCGTAGACCAGGGTGCCGATCCGCACCCGGGGCACGACCGCGCCGAGCGCGGCCACCAGGGAGCCGCACTCCAGGACCGGGGCGTCGGCCGGCCGGCCGGTGCCCGCGTTCGGCATGAAGTGGTCGGCGATGTGGACGCCGTCCCAGCCGGTGTCGGCCGCGTGCCGGGCCACCTCGAGGATCTCACCGTAGGGCTGCCCGGCGCCGGGCCAGATCGAGAGTCGCATACCGGCACCCTGCCACGGCGTCCGGCGCCGGCCGCGGACGGGTCGACCAGCGCGCTACTGTCATAGACAGTGGCCGATAGGACGGAGCGGCGCGTGACCCAGGAAATCCAGGAGGACTTCGCCGATCCGGCGTTCCAGGCCGATCCCCACCCGGTGTACGCCCAGTGGCGCGCCACCACCCCGGTCCGCCGCGTCCGGCTCCCCAGCGGGGTGACCGCCTGGCTGGTGACCCGGTACGAGGACGCCCGTCAGGCCCTCACCGACCCGCGACTGTCCAAGGCCCGCCCGGTCGGACAGGCCACCGACCGCGCGCTGCCGCCGTCGATCATCGCCGCCATCTCCCAGCACATGCTCTCGGCCGATCCGCCCGACCACACCCGGTTGCGCCGCCTGGTCGCCGGGGCCTTCACCGCCCGGCGCATCGAGGCGTTGCGGCCGCGGATCGAGGAGATCACCGAGGAGCTGCTGGCGGCGATGGCGGGCCGGGAGCAGGTCGACCTGATCGACGCGTTCGCGTTCCCGTTGCCGATCCAGGTCATCTGCGAGCTGCTCGGGGTGCCGGTGGCCGACCGGGACTCGTTCCGCACCTGGTCGAACACCATCGTGGCCGGCTCGGCGAACCGCGAGCAGCTACCCGGCGCGTTGCAGGCGATGATCGCCTACATCCGGCGGCTGATCGCCGAACGCCGCGGAAATCCGGGCGACGACCTGTTGTCCGGCCTGATCGGCGTCCGCGACGAGCAGGACCGGCTGTCCGAGGACGAGCTGTCCTCGATGGTGTTCCTGCTGCTCATCGCCGGTCACGAGACCACGGTCAACCTCATCGGCAACGGTGCCTGGCTGCTGCTGGACCAGCGCGAGCGGTGGGACCGGCTGCGCGCCGAACCGGCGTTGCTGCCCGGCGCCATCGAGGAGTTCCTGCGCTTCGAGGGGCCGGTCGAGACCGCCACCTTCCGCGTCGCGGCCGAGGACCTGGAGATCGGCGGCGCCACCGTCCGGGCGGGCGACGCGGTGCTGGTGGCGCTGCTCGCCGCCGACCGGGACGAGGGGCGGTTCCCGGACCCCGACGAGCTGCGGCTGGACCGCGCCCAGAATCCGCATCTCGCCTTCGGCCACGGCATCCACTACTGCCTCGGGGCGCCGCTCGCCCGACTGGAGGCCCAGGTCGCCTTCGGCAAGCTGCTGACCCGGTTCCCCCAGCTACGACTGGCGGTGCCGGCCGGGGAGCTGACCTGGCGCCCGGGTGTCCTCATGCGCGGGTTGCAGAGCCTGCCCGTCGTCCCGGGCCCGGCCGATCCGGCATGATGCCCGGGTGCTGAATCTCTCCGAGCAGACCCTGGCCGCGATCGGCCGGATGACCGTGGCCGCCACCGACCTGGAACATCTGCTCGCCTGGATCGGCGCGGACCGCGCCGGGGGCGACGCCGCCGCGGTCTTCGCCGTGCCGGGTGAGCCACTGACCGCCGCCCGCGGGTCGGTGCAGTTCGCGGCCGGGTCCGTCCGCCAGGAACTGATCGCCGGGGTGGAGGCGGCCGGGACACAGCTCGCGATCGGCCAGGCCGCGCTGCGCAGGCTGTGGCGCGACGACGACACCGCCGCCGATGCCGCCACCTTCGACGACATCACCGGCCGGCTGGTCAGCTGCCGCGAATGGTTGGCCGGCTTCGCCGCCACAGCCGCCTCGCTCAATCCCTGATCGGCCGTATCGGCCGGGTCACCCGCTTGCGAACCGGCCGACGGACGGCTGGGACGGTGTGCCCTCAGTCCCGGGTCAAGCGGGGCAGCAGCGTCAGCGCCTCGGTCCGCAAGGTGTCCAGGGCGTCCGGGGCGCCGGCCAGGTGGCGCAGCAACGCATGCTGGAAGAGGCCGTCGAACATCGCGTACGCCGTCGCCGGCACAACGGTGGGCGTCTGGTCGCTGAGCTCGGCGTAGCGGCTCACCACCCGCCAGATCATCCGCTGCAGGCTGTCGTCGATCTCCAGCACGTCGGCGCGGAACGCCGGCTCGAACAGCGACTGCGAGCGCATGTCGTACCAGAGCCGGTGCAGGGTCGCGTCCTCGCCGGCCGTGACCGCCAGCCCGGCGGCGAAGCCCTCGGCCAGATCGGGGGCGGTGGCCGAGGCGGCCAGGATCTCGTCGTAGCGCTGCACGCAGATCGCCTTGTAGTGCTTGACGCAGTGGATGATCAGATCCACCTTGTCGGCGAAGTAGTAGTGCAGCACGCCGTGCGAGAAGTCCGTGTTCTGGGCGATCTCGCGCAGGCTGGTGCGCGCGTAGCCCAGCTCGGCGAGCGTCTGCAGCGCCGCCGCGGCCAGCTGGTCGCGGCGCTGGGCGAACTTGTCGACCTGGCGCCGGGACACCCGGTCGGCGTTCGGCGGCCCGGACAGGGTCGCTGTCTTCTCCGGCCGGCCCGTGTTCAGCGCGTTGGTCACCCGCCCATCCTCCCTGGCCGCAGCGCCGCGCGCGACCCGTTGACCATGGACGATACGCCGAGACCGCATTTCTTGACAGTTGTCCAGAGATTTCTTGACACCCGTCCAGTTTTCTTCGTACGTTGTGACCTGCATCACGAGCCGCGGTGCACAGCGACGTGACCACAAGCGGAGGCAGGCATGACCTCAATCGATCTGAGCGGTAAGCGGGCGCTGGTGACCGGCGGCGCCCGGGGGTTCGGGGCGGCCATCGCCCAGTCCCTGGCCGAGGCCGGCGCGGCGGTCATGATCGGCGACGTCCTGGAGGACCTCGGCCGCGAGACCGCCGAGCTGATCGCCAAGACCGGCGCGACCGCGGCCTTCACGCGGCTGGACATCACCGACGAGGCGTCCTGGGAGGCGGCGACCGCCACCACGGTGGCGGGGCTCGGCGGCTTCGACATCCTGGTCAACAACGCCGGCGTCGAGGTCACCGCGCTGCTGGCCGACCTCGACCCGGCCGAGCTGTCGCGGATGCTCGAGGTCAACGTCGTCGGCACGGCCCTGGGCATCAAGCACGCCTTCCGCAGCATGCGTCCCGGCGGGGCGGCCGGCCGGGGCGGCTCGATCGTCAACATCTCGTCGGTCGCGGCGACCATCGCCTTCCCCGGCATCGCCGGCTACTCGGCGTCCAAGTCGGCCGTCGACCGGCTGACCCGGGTGGCGGCCATGGAATCCGGCAAGCTCGGTTACGGCGTACGGGTGAACTGCATCTATCCCGGTCTGGTCCCGACCGAGATGGGGGTGAAACTGGCCGTCGACGTGACCGCGATCGGACTGTTCGCCAGCACCGACCACGCGATCGCCGCGGTCGTCGACCAGACCCCGATGGGCCGGCTCGGCGAGGCCCGCGAGATGGGCGACGTGGTGGTCTTCCTCGCCTCCGACGCGGCCCGGTTCATCACCGGCGCCGGCGTGCCCGTCGACGGCGGAATGGGGATGTGACATGCGCCCCGTCGTGGTCTACGGCGCCTCCGGCTACACCGGACGGCTCATCTGCGAGTACCTGCGCGAGCTCAACCTGCCCTTCATCGCCGCCGGACGCGACAAGGACCGGCTCCGCGAGGTGCTGGACCGGGTCCCCGGCATCGAGACCGCCGACTACGAGGTGGCGGAGGTCGAGCACGAGGCCGGTGCCCTGACCGAGCTGTTCCGCGGCGCGAGCGTCGTGTGCAACACCGTCGGCCCGTTCATCACCCTCGGCGACCCGGTGGCCGAGGCCGCGCTGGCCGCCGGCTGCCACTACCTGGACACCACCGGCGAGCAGGACTGGCTGCTGCACGCGAAGGAGAAGTGGGGCCGGCCGTACGCGGACGCGGGCCTGCTGATCTCCCCCGGGGTCGCGCAGATGTACACGACCGGCGAGATCGCCGCGAACCTGTGCCTGGAACATCCCGGCATGGACACCCTGGACATCCTGGTGCTGTGGGAGGGCGCCCCCACGGTGGCCTCGACCCAGACGATCTTCGCCATCCTGGCCGCCGACTGGTTCCACCTGGCCGAGAACAAGTACGTGCAGTGGGACCCGACGGCCCGCTTCGAGGTCACCGTGCCCGGCCGGCACGCCACCTCCCTGGCGCTGCCCTGGGGCGGTATGTGCCACCCGGTCTGGTTCGCCGACGACCCCCGGGTCGCCACCTGCCGGGCGATCGGCGGCGTCATGAACCGCGACGTCATGGAGGCGGTCGCGGCCACCACCATGATGGTGCAGGCCGAGATCAAGACCCTGCCGGCCGACCAGCAGGGGCCCGCGCTCGCCGCGATCGCCGAGCAGTGGCAGACCGGCATGCCGCCGAGGGAGAACCCGCGCCTCAACACCTCGGTCGACTCCGTGTACGCCTCGGGCCCGCTGGGCCGCGCGCACTGCGTCATCCACGGCAACTCCAACTACAAACAGACCGGCCTGCTGCAGGCCTGGGCGGCGCAGTCACTGGTCCAGCAGGCGCCCCGGCGGACCGGGCTGGCCTCGGCCTGCCAGGCGTTCGGCCATCGCGAGCTGCTCGGCGTGCTGCGCACGTTCGGCCTGGTCCTCGAACCCGTCGTCACCGTCGCCCGCTGAGCCCCCGATGGCTCTCGCCGACTACCTGGACAAGGGGGCCTCGCTCGGCCCCGGCGAGCCGTGCCTGCTCGCCGGGGCCGAGACGATGACCTACGCCGAGGTCCAGCAACTGAGCCACCGGGTCGCCGCCGCCCTGCACCGCAGCGGGGTGCGCGCCGGCGAATCCGTGGCGATCCTGTCCGGCAACGACCCGGTGGCGTTCTCCGCGGTCTTCGGCATCTCCCGCCTGGGGGCGGTGTGGTGCCCGGTCAACCCCCGCAACGAGGCCGCGGAGAACCAGGCGCTGCTCGACCTCTTCGACTGCACCTGCCTGATCTTCCAGGCCGCGTACGCCCCGCTGGTCGAGAAGATCGCGCCGCTGCTGCCGAAGATCCGCGTCTACGTCTGCCTCGACGGCCCCACGCCGCTCGGGGTGACCTTCGCCGAATGGGCCGCCGCTCCCCCGGCCTCCGCTCTTCCCTCGCCCTCGCATTCCGACACCGTGATGCTGGTCGGCACCGGGGGAACGACCGGCACGCCGAAGGGCGTCATGCTGACCGACCGCAACCTCGAGGCGATGTCGGCGATCACGCTCATGAGCTACCCGTTCACCGGCCGCCCGACCTATCTGGCCCTGGCCCCGCTCACCCACGCGGCCGGGGTGCTCTGCTTCCCGATCATGGCCCTGGGCGGCCGCATCGTCATCATGGCCCGCCCGGACGTCGGCGAGTTCCTGCACCTGATCGAGGCGCACCGGGTGACCCACACGTTCCTGCCACCGACGGTGATCTACCTGGCCCTGGCCCACCCCGCCGTGCGCACGACGGACCTGAGAAGCCTGCAATGCTTCTGGTACGGGGCGGCGCCGATGTCGACGGCCCGGCTGACCGAGGCGATCGAGGTGTTCGGCCCGGTCATGGGCCAGCTGTTCGGCCAGTCCGAAGCCCCGATGATGATCTCGACGATGGCCCCGGCCGAGCACCTGCACCCCGACGGCAGCGTGGCGGTGTCCCGGCTGGGCTCGGCGGGCCACCCGTCGCCGCTGGTCACCGTGGCCATCATGGACAGCACGGGCAATCTGCTGCCGCCGGGTGAGCGCGGCGAGATCGTGGTCCGGGGGTCGCTGGTGATGCACGGCTACTACAAGGACCCCGCGGCGACTGCCGAGGCCGGTGCGTACGGCTGGCACCACACCGGGGACATCGGCTATCTCGACGCGGACAATTACCTGTTCATCGTGGACCGGGCCAAGGACATGATCATCACGGGTGGGTACAACGTTTATTCGGCCGAGGTGGAGCAGGCTCTGATGCACCACCCGGCGGTGTACGAGGCGGCGGTGATCGGCCTGCCCGATGACAAGTGGGGTGAGCGGGTCACGGCGGTGGTGCAGCCTTCGCCTGGGTTGTCGGTTGATCCGGCGGATGTTGTGGCGTTTGTCAAAGAGCGGCTCGGGAGTGTCAAGGCGCCCAAGCAGGTCGAGGTTTGGGAGGAGCTTCCTCGGTCTCGGGTCGGGAAGATTCTCAAGGGGGAGATTCGGGATCGGCTTGGGTGATTCGGTGCGGGTGGACGGTTGGGGGCCGGGGTGACCAAGATCGGCTTGAAATGCCGCTATGCCGTTCTTGGTCACCCCGGCCCCCAACCTTGCATGGTTTTCTCCTGCGGCCAGGATGGTGGTTGCTCGCGGCTGGTTGCAGCGCTTTGTGGGGTGATCCCCCTGCGGTTTCGGGTCTGGCTGCCGCGCTGTGGTCATTGCAGGGTTTTTTCTTGGGCAGGCCGAGCTTTGTGGTGGGTCTTGCGTACGCACCTCGCCGGTTGCGGTCAGAGACTCGCTTTGGTTCGGTCGGCGGTTGGTTGTTCGGCTTCCAGGTGTTTGAAGAAGTGGTGCTTTGCGGTGCCGTCCGGCATGTTCGGGGTCGGGCAGCAGGCGGCTGCCCAGGCCTCGGCCGCGGTGCTTCGGGTCCAGCCACAGCGACTTATTCCGCGCGCTCATTCTGCCGATCGACGCGCGGCTACGTGAGGAAGACGATGGCCGCCACTATGCAGCCCAGGGTGCTGCCGGTTACCAGCATGATGGCTCCTGATCTCCACAGGTTGCCCTTGCGGCGCCAGATGCCGGTTTCCTTGCCGGCCCAGATGCGCTGGGCGCCGCGCGCGTCCCGGGAGACGATCCGGTGCACCAGGCCCATCCTCGTATGGTTGATCGCAGCGGCGTAGAAGTAGAACAACACGGCGCCGGCCAGCAGGGAGAACGCCGCCAGCAGACCGAGCAGCTTCAGCATGACGGGTTCGTGGCTGAGCGGACGGGCGAGTTCCTTGGCGGCGAAGGCGACGGCAGCAACGGCGACGGTGGAAATCAGGGTCACGTTCTTGGCGTCGTCAGCCGCGACGACAAGCAGGTTCTCGATGTAGGCCTGGCGCGATTGCGCGTCGACGGCGGGCGAGTCAGGACCGAAGTCGGGAAGGTCGTCCTCCTCGCCCGTAGGAGTTCTCGTCACGCCGCCTCCTCCGTGGTGGACGTTTCCCGCTCGCCAGGACATGGTCTCGCGCCCGCCAGGCTTACTCAACCGCCGCCGGTTCCCGTAGCAGCGCGCTGCTTGTCGACGATTAATCTGCCGTTGTGGCCAAGACCGAACTTGAAGAGTTGATCGTTGCGGACGCCGAGGCGCTGCGTGGGTGGTTGCTGAGCAACCACGCCGAGTCGGCAGGCGTTTGGCTGGCCCTGGGCAGGAAGGGCGGCACCGTCACGACGCTGACCTGGCAGCAGGCGGTTGACGAGGCGTTGTGCGTCGGTTGGATCGACGGGCAGGGCCGTAAAGGGAATCAGGACATCTCGTGGATCCGGTTCACCCCGCGCGCTGCCCGCAGTTCCTGGTCGCAGCGCAACGTCGCCCATGTGGCCCGGCTGGAGGCGGAGGGGCGGATGCTGCCCCTGGGCCGCGCCGCGGTGGAAGCCGCGAAAGCAGATGGGCGATGGGCGGCCGCGTACGCCCCGCCCTCGGAAGCTGAGGTGCCGGCTGACCTCAGCACCGCGATCGCCGCTGACCCTGACGCCCAGCGCATGTTCGACGTGCTCACCAGGACCAACCGCTTCGCTCTCATCCACCGGGTCAACGGCGTCAAACGGGCTGAGACGCGCGAGCGAAAGATCCGCGAGGTCGTGGCGATGCTGGCCCGGCACGAGACCATCTACCCGCAGAAGGCCAAACCTGCGGACCCGCCACAGTCCATACCTTCATGACCGGAGGGTCACCTGCGGGCGGCGCGCGATTGTCGGATGGATCGTGGCGTGTGTGGTGAACTGGCTGTGTGCTGATGCGTCCTGCGGAACTGGCGGCGATCCGGGCCGGCGACATCGACGTGGCGTTCCGCCGGTGGGAACAGCCCCGGCTCAAGGTCGGCACCCGGATGCGGACCGCGGTCGGGCTGGTCGAGGTGACCTCGGTCGACCGCGTACCGGTGACGTCGCTGACCGCCGCGGACGCCCGCCGGGCCGGCGCAGCCTCGCTGGCCGCGCTCCGCCGAGGGCTGGACCGCGTGCACCGCGACCGGCCGGTCTATCGGATCGGGCTGCGGTACGCGGGCGCCGACCCGCGGCAAGCGCTGCGGGAGGCGGTGCCCGACGCTGCCGAGATCGAGGCGATCGTCGCGTGGCTCGACCGGCTCGACCGCGCCTCGCCGACCGGGCCGTGGACCCGGGCCACGCTGCTGCTGATCGACGAGCTGCCGGCCACCCGGGCACCTGATCTCGCCCAACGGATGGGGCGGGACACCCCGTCGTTCAAACAGAACGTGCGCAAGCTGAAGGAACGCGGCCTGACCGAATCCCTCGACATCGGCTACCGCCTCTCGGCGCGCGGAGCGGCCGTCCTGGACCACGAGGGTCATCCGCGGCCGGCTCAGGGGCGGTCGGAGCCGGAGCCGGGCATTCCGCTGCCCCACCTCGGTGCTCCCGCGACGCGTGCGCTCACCGCGCACGGCGTGGTCCGGCTCGAGCAGGTCGCCGAGCTCAGCGAGGGCGAGGTGCGGGCTCTGCACGGAGTCGGGCCGTACGCCCTCGGCCGACTGCAGACGGCGCTGGACGCGGCGGGGCTGTCCTTCCGCGACGATTCCGGGATTAGCTCAGAGACGTCCTGACAGCCGTTCGCTTGCTGGCACGGGGCCGCGACGAGCGCGGCCGTGCCCCTGTGCCGCGATGCGGCAACCGCAGGTACGAAGGCAAATGCCGGTCGGGTGCAGCTTGAGACGCTCGATCGCCACAGCAATGGCAGTACCTCGAGTCACGTCAACCGAGGAGAGGGCTGACCTTCGCGTTGAGCTGGCCGGACCGACCGCGCCCGGGCGCCTCGACGAAATCAAGCTGACCGTACTCGACGATCAGCACAGCTGTGGTGCGTCATCAATCGCCGGCGGCCCGACCGACGAACAGATCCGCAATCACGCATGGGGCGCGTACCAGTTTCGCCGCGGGGTCGACGGTGGCTCGGACAGCGGCCGAGGCGTCAAGCCGTTCTCACTCGTCATCGGCGAGTTGAGCAAGGCGATGGACCGGCCGAGCATCGCATCGCTGGCCTGGCCACGAGATGATCTCGGCATGACGAGAAAATATGTAGGTGCCGTGCCTGACGCCGAGTGGCAGCAACTGCTCACCGAGTTCCTGGCTCGAGCGGACGAGTTCCGAGTACACATGCCGGACGGCGACGGGCAACTGAGCCACGGCCGAGCGGAATTCGTGAGTCTGTCGACGGTGGCGGTTCGCCCGTGGAGCGGCATGCGCGACGCCATCGAAATCGTTGGTCCCATGACACCGGCGGCCAGGGACCTGTTTCTGCGACTCGAGGTTTCCCTCAAGTCGTTCGACCCGGAACACAAGCTGTGGGACTACGAGCTCGTGGAGAACGGATCGGTGGTGCTCTCGATCGGTGACTACCACGACCTCATGATCGAGGTTCCTGACTAGGCAACGACGCGCCGGAGTTCGAGGTCGGCGGGATCGTAGATCCCAGCGCCTGAGGCAGACTCACGGTGGATCGTCGATCAGATGTAGAGGGCGTCGACTGAGCATGACGAAGTCGCCGTTGCGGACAGCAACTCGTTCCTCGGGGAGAGTCGGCCCAGCGCGCCGCCAGGTTGAACCCGCTCGACCGACAGGCGACCATGGCGACGGCTTCAGGTCCGCAGGCGTGAAACTGCAGCCCGACGCGTCGTTTCTGCCCACTCGACGTTGACGTTGCCCGCCGCAGAAGGGTGACGTCAAGCTCGAGAGGACCGCGGTCGTTCCTTAATGTGGGGCCCAGCCGGCTGACTAACCGATAATGGCTAAATGGCACGTATTGGGGCACGCGACTATCGTCAGGTCTTAGATCTCGCTGTTGCGCTGGTGGACGGCTTGCGGGTCGACAGCTATCAGACGATGATCGCCGGTCAGCTGAATGAGTGCCTGCGTGGCACCGCCACCCTGTTCATGAACGGGTTCAACCCGTCCGCTCGCACCATCGCCGGGGTGGCGTGCGCGCCCGGGGAGGTCGCCTCGATCCCGTGGGCGGAGCGCGCCCGCGTCTATGGCGCCGAGCATCCCCTGGCGCATGCCTTCGCCGCACAACGGGATCCGAGCCCGCTGACCGTCAGCGACGTCGTCGCACCCTCTGCATGGCGAGCGACTCAAACCTACGACTCCTGCGATCAGGACCTGGACGGCGGCACCCGGCATCTAGCCATTCCGCTACCCACCCCGATCGGCGTCGCGACCGCCTTCATCATCTGCCGCTCCGGGCGCGACTTCACCGACCGGGAACGCGACTTGGCCGCGGCGATCCAGCCGCTGGTGATTGGCGTCGGCCGCCAGCTCGCCGAGACTCAGCGCTTGCGCGATGCGGTAGGCGCGCCGGCGCCGGGGACCGATTTCGGCCTGACGCCGCGCGAGCTGACCGTGCTGGCCTTGCTCGGCGACGGCCTATCGACCGCGGCGGTCGCCCGCCGATTACTCATATCGGGGCACACCGTCAACAAGCACCTTGAGAACGCGTACCGCAAGTGCGGGACGCGGGATCGACTCGCTACGTTGCTGCTCCTCCGCCGGATGGGCGTGCTGCCGCCGACCGGGCGGCGCTGACCGGCAGGACGCCCAGTTCCTGAGCAAGCAGCACGGTGTGCACCCGGTCCCGGGTGCCCAGTTTCCGATAGAGCCGCTCCAGGTGTTTTTCGAACGTACGCGCGGAGATCTGCAGGCGGCGGCCCGCGGCCGCGGCGGTGAGACCGTCGGCTGTCGCGCGGAGGACCGCCAGTTCTCGGGGAGTCAACCGGGAGCGGTCCGGATGGTCGACGTAGCGCTGGACGCTGCGGAGCAACGGCAATAGGCACTGCGCCACCTTCCGGTCGCCCGCATCAAATTGCCGGTGTGCCCGGCACAGAACAAGAACGCTGGTCGCGGACACCGGCAGCGCCAAGTGGTAACCGGTACCAAGGGCACAGGGATTCCCGCGCCACTCGCACGAGCCGCCGGCGACGCGGCCCTCAACAAGCGTGTCGTGACCCTCGGGCATCCAGACGCTCGGACCGGACCGAGCGACGCCCTCGACATACACGCTCGCGGTGCAGCCCAGACGCTCGGCAACGACCGCGCAGACGGCCGCCCAGGGAGCACCGGCTCCGACCCCTTCAAGCAACGCGGTGGCGCCGTCGAGCGCCCGCCGATAGCTATCCATCATCACCAGCTCCGTACGTAATCCTGCTAATACCGAGCATAAGGCACCTTTTGCCAGGATTTAGGAGCTGGAAGCGAAGGGAACGAGCGCCCGGCCTCCGCGCAACCAAGACCACTAGGGGGACTTCATGATCACAAGACCTGTTAACAGCTCCGCACCGAGCGGGCCGCGCATCCGCACCGGTGTTCTGCGGGGCTTCGTCGCCGGGGTGACTGTATCCGTGTGCGGGCTCGCCGTCGTGGCGGGCCCGGCGAGCGCGAAGCACTGTCAGCGGTGCGAGGACAAGTACGGCACCCCGAGCGGCGGCGCAGTCTCGGACAACAGAGAAACCGGGGGCATCCTCGGCGCTTCCGCGTGGGGCACGGTGGAAAACACCACGGCTGCCTCCGACCTATCCCGTAGTCAACTGGTTCTCGCCGCCCTGGGGAGTACAGCCGGTGACGGAGCGCGGTCCATCTGGGTCCGGAAGACCATCTGACTGGTGCAGTCCAAACAAGAGGAGCTCCTTCGCGAGGGAGGACGCTTTCGCATGACTCTTGCATCAGTCATTGAGGGGTTGAGTAAGTGACCGCGCACTCTACTAATACTTTGAAAAAGGCCTTCGAGTAATCATTCGACCTTTGAAAGGAAGCTCATGAGCAGTCATGTGAAATGGCGTACGTTCACTGGTTCCTGGGTGCCTGCGGCGATGACCGTAGCGGTACTGGCCGGCAGCTTGATGGTCAACGTCGTATCGGCCCAGGCAGCAGGACCGACCAGTCAGTCGGTGGCATCGAGCGCCAAGGCCGGGCTAGCGGCAGGCGGATCGCAGTGGTTCGATGCGACGGCGGGTCAGCTCAGCGATCTCGGCTACCCGATCGGCGACGTGAACACCACCACCTGGGCCCGCGCCGGCCG
>NZ_JBSGFR010000042.1:23541-78480 GCF_053603475.1 Actinoplanes sp. NPDC004185
CGCGCAGCCAACGAATTCTGCCGCGAACGCGGCTTCGTCGGCGGCTTCCTCAACGGCCACCAATTCGCGAACCGCCGAGGCGCGATCTGCCTCCGTGACGCGCAGTGGTTCGATGCGACGATGGGTCAGCTCAGCGATCTCGGCTACCCGATCGGCGACGTGAACACCACCACCTGGGCCCGCGCCGGCCGCGCAGCCAACGAATTCTGCCGCGAACGCGGCTTCGTCGGCGGCTTCCTCAACGGCCACCAATTCGCGAACCGCCGAGGCGCGATCTGCCTCCGATAATCGGACCAGTCACAATGCCGCCGTCAAACTGCTCAGCGTTTGAGCCGACGATGGAGATGCGGGGTGCCCCTTTGCGGGGCACCCCGTCCGGGCCCGCGGGAGCGATGGTCCGGACTACGGCGGACGAGCCCACCGAGGAATGGCTGACCTCAAATTGCAAAACAGCGCGATGCAGCCCAGGGTCATTCGTACCGGGTCCCATCCGAAGACTCCGCACCAGAGGCAGCTGATGGCTGTGATTTTCACGGCGTCGATACGCTCGTGCCGCGTCACGGTCGCGATGCACCACAGGGTGGCCGTGGGGGCGGCATCGGCGGGGTACCGATCACTCGCCCTTCAAACCCGGTTGACCGGTGCATCCCGGCCCGACGATACGCGCAACCGCGCGGAGTCCACCTCCGGTACGGGGTACCTGCAGACCTATATCGAGGTCACGCCCCGCATTGTCGTGATGTCCGTCGGCGGGGTGGGCGCAGATCCGGCCCTGTGCTGATCCGTTAGCTGGTCGGGCAGCCGGCGTGGTCAACTTCGACTCCGGACACGGTGGCGGCGATCCGGTCCCGCCACTCTCTCTCGGCGCCTGGGTGATCACCTCGACACCGTTCCGCCGGACTGTGGTGCAGTCGCCCTCGTGGTCGCTCCCGTCGCCACCTCCGTACGGTTGAAGCCGGCCATCCAGCCGGTGTTCGCGGTCAGGAACTCGGCCGGCCGATCTTTCCGATCGTTGCCGCAAGCGATGGCCGGGGCCGGAGCGCCGGGCCGGGAGACCGCGGGCGGATGGTTGCCGGGTTCGATGCACCACGCGTGCAAGTGGAGCGCCGGGTTGTTCCATCCCGGGTCGCCGGGTACGCCGCCCTGGACGCCGCCGAACGGTTGTCAGGGACGGCCAGAATGGGTCGAGTGATCAAGATCCGGGGCCACCGCTTCGTCGTACCGCTGGCCTGTGCGGCGCTGCTCGTCGGGTGCGCCCGGCCGGCGGAGCCGTCCACCTCCGAGCCGCCCGCCTTCCCCGACCCGATGCCTTTCCCGTCCGGGCTAATCACCCCGTCGGCGACCCCGGGGACCTGTCCGCCGGAGGGTGTCCGGTTCCAGGTCGGTGAGGGGGACGCCGCGATGGGGCTCCGGGTCCTGAGCATCATCCTGGTCAACTGCGGCTCGAAGACCTACCGGCTGAAGGGCTACCCGGCTGTGCGGCCGCTCGACGACGATCGGTCGGAACTGAAGGTCCGCGTCCTGCACGGCATCAAGGAGATCCTCGGTACGGCCATCCCGCGGGACAACCCGCCGAGGCCCGTCGTCCTGAAGCCGGGACAGCAGGCCGGCACGACCGTGGCCTGGCGCAACACGTACGACGACATCCGGCAACCACCGGTGACGGTGAAGCTGCTCGACATCGCGCCGCTGGCCGGCCGCCCGTCCCGGATCATCGCACCGGGCGACGGCCTCGACCTGGGCAGCACCGGCCGGCTGGGCATCAGCGCCTGGAGCGTCCTCCCGGACGGTGCTGCCACGGCGAACCCGAACGGCCGGCCCGTCCCCGGCGTCTCCGCCTCGAAACCGGCGGAAACCGACGGCCCGCTCCTGTAGTGCGTCCAGAGACGCCGCCCGTGAGGTCGATGACCATCACCCCAGGTAGACCGCCCACCTCAAAGATCCATGTGAGTGGCCTGAGCGTGCCGATCGTGCACATACGGGTATGACCGGACGCTGCCGGGGGTAGTTCGAGCGGACGGCGACACGGCGTGGGAGGCCCAGTGACAAACGCGGAGGACCAGCTCGGCCAGGAGGAGCGAGAGCACCTCGACGAGGAGGAGGCTGAGCAGGTCGAACCCATCCGGCCGCCCGACCTCAACCAGGAGTCGAACCGCTCGGCGACCCGCCTCGAGCTCTTCTTCGACCTGGCCTTCGTGCTGTTCGTCGCCCGGTGCGCCGACCTGCTGGCCAAGGACGAGACCTGGCACGGCGCCGCCGTGTTCGCCGCAGTGCTCTCGGTGGGCTGGTGGGCCTGGGCCAGCACCACCCTGTACGCCAACCGGTTCGACACCGACGACGCGGTGTTCCGGCTGATCACCCTGACCGCCATGGCGGGCGTGGCGGCGATGGCCGCCGCGGTGGACAAGATCGACGAATCCACCGGCCGCTGGTTCGTCATCGGCTACGTCATCATCCGGCTGGCGCTGATCGCCGGCTACGTACGGGCCTGGCGGCACGTGCCCAAGGCCCGGTCGACGGCCCGGCTGTACCTGATCGGGCACGGACTGGGCGCGGCGATCTGGCTGGTCTCGCTGGCCGTGCCGGCCCCGGCGCGGTACGTGCTGTGGGGCGTCGGCGTGCTCGCGGACCTGGTGTGGCCGACCGCCGCGGCCCGGTTGAAGGACGCCGTCCCGCTGCACCTGGAGCACCTGCCGGAACGCTTCGGGCTCTTCGTCATCCTGGTCCTCGGCGAGTCTGTGACCGCCGTGGTGACCGGCCTGCACGACGGCGAGTGGAAGCCGGCCGTGGTGGTCACGGCGGTGGTGGCGTTCGTGGTGGCGGCGGCGCTGTGGTGGATCTACTTCGACCTGTCCGGCGGTGCGGCCAAACGGCGGCTGGCCGCCGAGGGCGACCACGCGACCAAGCACGGCGTGCACGACTTCTACGTGTACGTGCACCTGCCCCTGGCCGTCTCGCTGGCGGCGGTGGCGGTCGGGCTCGAACACGCGGTGCTGCACGGGGCCGACGACCACCTCACCGCCGGGACGAGGTGGGTGCTGGGCATCGCCACCGCCGGCTACCTGCTGAGCGCGGCGGTGATGCAGGGCCAGCTGGGCCAGCGGATCCGGGGGGCCGTGATCTGGCCCGGTGCCGGCGTACCGCTGGCCCTGCTGATCGCTCTGCTCGACCTCTCCCCCGCCGTCACCGTCGGCCTGTTCGCGGCGCTCACGGTGGCGGGCGTGCTGACCGGCTTCCTGCTGCACCGCTCCGGTGAGGTCCGCACCGCCAAGGTATGAGGAAGCGGCGGCGCGTCCTACAGTGGCGGGATGCTGGACGGTTGCGAGCGGTCCGTCGTCGTCGCGCCCATGGCCGGCGGGGTCTCCTCGACCGCGCTGGTGCGGGCGGCGGCCGAGGCCGGGGCGGCCGGATTCCTGCCCGCCGGTTACCTGACTCCGGAGGCCGTCGAGGCTCAGCTGCGCGAGCTGCGCGGTCACCCGTACGGGCTCAACATCTTCGTGCCCTCCAAGACCGTTCCCGACGCTGCGGCGGTGGAGGCCTACCGGGACCGGCTGGCCCCCGAGGCCGACCGGTACGGCGTTGAGCTGCCCGCGCTGCGCCTGCACGACGACGACCACTTCGCGGCCAAGGTCGAGCTGGCCGTGGCCGCGGCGCCGGCGTGGGTGAGCTTCACTTTCGGCATCCCGGACGCGACCGTGGTCGACGCGCTGCGCCGGGCAGGGTCAACAGTGCTGATCACCGTGACCGACGCGGACGAGGCAAGAGCTGCCGCAGCCGCGGGCGCCGACATCGTGGTGGCTCAGGGCGGCAGCGCCGGTGGGCACTCCGCGACGACGCGGCCCGCGAGCTACCTCGGGGACCGGGGCACGGCCGAGCTCGTCCGCGAGGTGCGGGCGGCGGTGCCCGTACCCGTGGTGGCCGCCGGCGGGGTCGGCAGTGCGGCGGACGTCGCCGCGTTGCTGGCGGCCGGGGCGACGGCCGTCCAGGTGGGCACAATGTTCCTGCTCGCCGCCGAGGCCGGGATTCGCGAGGCGCACCGGGCGGCGCTGGGCAGCGACGGCGCCTCGACCGTGGTGACCCGGGCGTTCACCGGGCAGCCGGCCCGCGGGCTGCGCAACCGGTTCACGGACACCTACTCCGCGGACGCGCCGGTCGCCTACCCGGCGGTGCACCACCTGACCGCGCCGATCCGGGCCGCCGCGGCCCGGGCCGGTGACGCCGGGCCACTGCACCTGTGGGCCGGGACGGCGTTCGGTCAGGCCCGGCCGGGGACCTGCCGCGAGATCCTCGACCGGCTGAGCTGACCGCGGCTCATATAACGAACTTGCATGGGTTTTCCGCCGCGGGTGGGCTCAGTCGAACGACAGCTCGCCGGTCCGGGTGCGCTTGAGCTCGAAGAAGTCCGGGAAGGAGGCCAGCGCCAGGGCCCCGTCGAAGATCCTGGCCGCCTGCTCGCCGCGCGGGATGCTGGACAGCACCGGGCCGAAGAACGCCACCCCGTCGATGTGCATGGTGGGTGTGCCGACGTCCGCACCGACCGGGTCCATGCCCTCGTGGTGGCTCTTGCGCAAAGCCTCGTCGTAGTCGGTGCTGGTGGCCGCGGCGGCCAGCGTCGCCGGCAGTCCGGCCTCGGCCAGCGCCTCAACGACCACCGCGTCGAAGTCCTGCCTGCGGTGCCGGTGGATGCGGGTGCCCAGCGCCGTGTAGAGGTCGCCCAGCACCTGCTCGCCGTGCTCCTGAGCGGCGGCGGTCACCACCCGGGCCGGGCCGAGCGACCGGTCGACCAGCTCGCGGTACCACTCCGGGAGCTCGCGGTGCTCATTGAGCACGGACAGGCTCATCGGCCGGAAACGCAGCTCCAGCTCGCGCAGCCGCTGGACCTCCAGGATCCATCGGGAGGTGATCCAGGCGAACGGGCAGGCCGCGTCGAAGTAGAAATCCACCCTGGTCACGTCGGCTCCTTCGTTGGTTGCCGGCCGAGCCTACGACGGTAGAGTGGCACCTCCCAAGGGCCAATCCGGCGCCTTCCGAGCAGACCAATCGCGGGGCCGATGAGCTTCCAGGTGCACCTGACCGGTTCGGGTGATCTTGTCGTCCAGGTCTACCGGCAGCTCCGGGAGGCCATCCTGGACGGCCGGCTGCGACCCGGCGAGCGGCTGCCGCCCACCCGCGAGCTGGCCCGCAGCGCGGCGGTGTCGCGCAACACCGTCTCGACGGCGTACGAGCGGCTGCTGGCGGAGGGCTTCGTCACCGCGCGGGTCGGTTCCGGCACCTTCGTCGACGGCACCGCCGCTCTCGACGGGCCCGCCGGCGCCGCGCCCGGTGGCAGCCTCCAGCCCCGCGGGATCTGGCCGGAGCTGGCCACGACCGGGCCCCCGCGCCCGGAGCCCCGGTACGACCTGCGGGTCGGCACCCCGGACCCGGCCCTGTTCCCGCTGCCGTCGTGGCGCCGCCTGGTCAACCGCGAGCTGCGCACCGGCACCCTCGCCGCGGGCAGCTACGCCGACCCGGCCGGTCATCCCGCGTTGCGCGCCGCGGTGGCCCGCTGGCTGGGCATCTCCCGTTCGGTGCGCACCGGGCCCGGCGACGTGCTGGTCACCAACGGCGCCCAGCAGGCGCTCGACCTCATCGCCCGGGTGCTGGTGGAGCCCGGTGACGTCGTGGCGGTGGAGGAGCCGGGTTATCAGCCCGCCCGCCGGTTGTTCCGATCGCACGGCGCCACCGTGGCCGGGGTGCCCGTGGACGACGAGGGGCTGGTCGTGGACGCGCTGCCGCCACGGGCTCGGATCGTCTACACGACACCGTCGCACCAGTTCCCGCTGGGCGTGCCGATGTCGCAGGCCCGGCGCAGGGAGCTGCTGTCGTGGGCGGAGCGGCACGGCAGCGCCGTCGTCGAGGACGACTACGACAGCGAGTTCCGCTTCGGGAAGAGGCCGCTGGAGCCGTTGCAGAGTCTCGACCGTGGCGGCCGCGTCATCTACGTCGGCTCCTTCTCCAAGACCATGCTGCCGGCGCTGCGGCTGGGCTTCCTGGTCGCGCCGGCCACGCTGCTCCCGGCCCTGCGGCTGGCCCGGCAGGTCGCCGACCGGCACGGCGACACCGCCTCCGAGGCGGCTCTGGCGGCCTTCATCGAGGAGGGCCTGTTCGCCCGGCATCTGCGCACGGCCACCAAGGTGTACGGCGCCCGCCGCGCCCTGCTGCTCACCGCGCTGGACGGCGATCTGGGCCGGCGGCTCGCCCCGGTGGCCTCGGCGGCCGGCCTGCACCTGACCGCCCACCTGCGCCCGGACGCCGGGGTGGACGCCGCCACCGTGGTCGCCCGGGCCGAGCGCGCCGGGGTCGGCGTGCAGAGCCTGGCCGACTTCTGCGCGGCGCCGCCGGAACGCGACGGCCTGGTGATCGGATTCGGCAGCATCCCCACCGACCGTCTTCCCGAGGCCCTGCGCCGGCTGGCCCGCTGCCTCACCGGGTGAGCCGGATTGGCCCGATCCGTTCGGCGGTCATTGGCCCTTCTGCGGCGCCCCGATCAACGCCGAAGGTGGAGACCATGAACGCCGACACCGCCCGGGTCGCCACCACGCTGGCGCGTACCCACCTGGTCAACGCGATCGGGGACGGTGCCTTCTACGTCACCTTCGCGCTGTACTTCACGCACGTGGCCGGGCTGTCCGCGACCCGGTTCGGGCTGGGCATGTCGCTCGCCTGGGGCGCCGGGTTCCTGGCCAGCATGCCGCTGGGCCAGCTGGCCGACCGGATCGGCCCGCGCCGCGCGGCGGTCGCCCTGGCGGCGGGCACCGCGGTGGCGGTGGCGGTGCTGCCGGTGGCGCGCGGCTTCCCGGCCTTCCTGGTGGTCATCTGCGCGTACGGCGTCTGCCAGTCCGGCCTGATCGCCGCCCGCCAGGCGCTGCTGACCCGGCTGGTCGAGCCTGCGGAACGGACCCGGGTCCGGGCCCGGCTGCAGTCGCGGATCAACGGCGGGCTGGCCCTGGGCTCGGTCGTCGGCGCGATCGCGCTCGCCCTGGACACCCGGCCGGCGTACGTGACGGTGCTGGCCCTCGACGCCGTCGCGTTCGGGATCGCCGCGGTGCTGCTGAGCCGGCTGCCGAGCGGCACGGCACCGGCGCCGGTGGCCGGGGGCGAGCGGGCGCTGACGGTCCTGCGGGACCGTCCGTACGCGGTGCTGACCTTGCTGAACGCGGTGATGCTGCTCTACATGCCGCTGCTCAGCCTGGTGATCCCGTTGTGGATCGTGGCGGCCACCGAGGCGCCGACGTGGATGGCCGCGGTCGTGCTGGCGCTCAACACGGTCAGCGTGATGCTGTGGCAGATGCGGGTGGCCCGCCGGGTCACCGATGTGTCGTCGGCGGCGCGCACCGTCCGTACCGCCGGGCTGGTGATGCTCGGTGCCTGCGCCGTCTTCGCGATCACGGACAGCACCCCCTCCCCCGGGCTGACCTGCGCGGTCCTCGTGGTGGCGGGACTGCTGCAGGTGCTGGCCGAGATGCTGCAGGCCGCCGGGAGCTGGGAGCTCAGCTTCGGCCTGGCCCCGGCCGGACGGCACGGCCTCTACCAGGGCATGTACAACAGCGGCATCCCGCTGGCCCGGATCCTGGGCCCGGCCGCGCTGACCGGTCTGATTCTCGGGTACGGCGCCGCGGGCTGGCTGGTCCTCGGCGCGCTCATCGCGGCGGCCGGGCTGGCCACCGTACCGGTGACGCGGTGGGCGGCCCGGAGCCGCCCTGTCGCGATCCTTGCAGAATAATCTCTGCAGAAAACTCTCTGCATGGGCTACGGTCAGGCCATGACCGACCCTCAGCAGGAACGCCACGTCACCGATCCCGCCGACCTCAAGGCCGTCGCCCATCCCCTGCGGGTGCGCATGCTCGCGCTGTTGCGCCGGCACGGCCCGGCGACCGCCACCGAGCTGGCCCGCCGGCTCGACACCGAGACCGGTTCCACCAGCTACCACCTGCGCATCCTGGCCAAGCACGGGTTCGTCGCCGAGGCCCCGGCCGAACCGCAGGAGCGCCGACATCCCCGCGAACGCCGCTGGGCCGCCGTGCACCGCACGACCGGCTGGAGCAACACCCAGCTCGCGGCCACCGACGCCGGCCGGGAAGCGGCCGCGATGATGCGCCGCCGCCAGGTGGAGGTCCTGATCGGCGACGTCGAACGCTTCGAGGCCGAGCAGGACCGGCTGACCCCGGCCTGGGTCGAGGCCGCGGGCATCGGTGACCTTCAGGTACGGCTGACCGAGACGTCCCTGAGCGAGCTGTGGGACCGCTTCTACGCCCACCTCGACGAACTGCGCGCCCGTGACTCCGACGATCCGGCGGCCGCCGTGGTCTCCGTCGTGGTGGCCGGTTTCCCCCGCGCCGCGGACCGATGACCGCCGTCGCGGCCGCGCGCCGCTACGCGTTGCTGAACGCTCTGCTCTGGCTGCCGGCCGGGCTCTACCTGGTCCCCCTGGTCCTGCTGATGCTCGACCGCGGCCTGACGGTGTCGACGATCGCGGTCGTCGGCGTCGCCTACGGCCTCACCATCGCCGTGCTGGAGCTGCCCACCGGCGGGCTGGCCGACATGCTCGGGCGCCGGCCCGTGCTGATCGCCTCGGCGGTCGCGGGCGCCGCCGGCCTGCTGCTGCTCGGCCTGGCCGGCACGGTCGCCCTGTTCCTGGCCTCCGCCGTGCTGCGCGGCGCCGCCCGGGCCCTGTCCACCGGCCCGCTCGAAGCCTGGTACGTCGACACCGTGCACGCCGACCAGGGGCGCGAGACCGACCTGACCGCCGGTCTGGCCCGCGGCGAGGTCGCGGCGTCGCTGGCCCTGGGCGCCGGCACCCTGATCGGCGGGCTGCTGCCGCTGGCCCTGGGCCGGGCCGGCCCGCTGCCGGCGCTGGCCGTGCCGGTGCTGATGGCCGCCGGCGTCGAGGTGGTGCGGGCGGTGCTCACCAGCAGGCTGCCCGAGCCGCCGCATCCGCGCCCGGCCCTCGGTGTGGTGCTGCGGGGCGTGCCGGCCGCCGTGGTCGCCGGGCTGCGGGTGGCCGGTCGTGCCCGCGCCCTGACCCGGATCATGCTGGCCGCGGGCGGAGCGGGCGTGGCGCTGGGCACGATCGAGCTGCTCACGCCGGCCTGGCTGGCCGGCCTCTCCACGGGCCCGCGCGCCGCCGCCACGTACGCGGTGGTCGCGGCGGCCGGCTTCGGCGCGGACGCGATCGGCGGCATGCTCGCCGCCGGGGCGGTACGCCGCTTCGCCTCGCACGCCCGGGCGGCGGCGGCCGGCTGGACCGTGTCGGCGCTGGCCCTGGCCGGGCTGGCGGGCTGCGCGATGCTGTCCGGGACCGGGGCCACGGTGCTGGCCGGGATCGCGTACTGCGTGCTCTTCATCGGGCTGGGCGCCGCCTTCCCGGCGCAGGCGCACCTGCTGCACGAGCGGGTCGAGCCGGGCGAGCGCGCCACGGTGCTGTCCGTGCAGTCGCTGCTGATGCAGGCGGTGGGTGCGGTGGTCATCCCGGTGATCGGCTGGCAGGCCACCCGCAGCGGCGTCGAGGCCGGCTACACGATCAGCGCGGTGGTCCTGCTGGCCTCGGCCGGGCTGTTCCTGCGGCTGCGCAGCGGCAGCCGGCCCGCGGTCCCGGAGCCGGTCGGATAGCCCGTTCTTGTCGTACCCCGGCGGCAGGATCCCGGCATGACTGATGAGCGCATCGCCTTGGTGACCGGGGCCAGCCGCGGGGTGGGCAAGGGCATCGCGCTGGCCCTCGGCGCGGCCGGCCACACCGTGTACGTCACCGGCCGGTCGACCGACGGCAGCGTCACCTACCCGCGGGTCGGGGGCAGTGTCGAGCAGACCGCGCGGGAGGTCACGGCGGCCGGCGGCCGGGGCGTCCCGATGGTGTGCGACCACACCGACGACAGCCGGACCGCGGCCGTGATCGACGCGGTCCGCGACCGCAGCGGTGGCCTCGACCTGCTGGTCAACAACGTCTGGGCCGGCTACCGGCCCTACCACGAGGACAGGCACACCGACATGGAGGGCGGGTTCTGGGAGCAGCCGCTGTCGGTCTGGGACGACATGTTCACCGGCGGCGTCCGCGCCCACTACGCCACCACCGTGCTGGCCGTGCCCGTGCTGCGCCCGGGCGCCCTGGTCGTCACGGTGTCCTTCTTCCCCGGCAGCTATCTCAGCGGCGAGGACCAGGTGGCGTACAGCGTGGCCAAGGCCGCGGACGACCGCATGATCGCGGTGATGGCCGAGCAGCTGCGGCCGCGCCAGGTCACCGCCGTGAGCCTCTACCCCGGACTGGTCCGCACCGAGGGCGTCCTGAGCGCGGCGGAGTTCATGGACCTGTCCAATTCGGAGTCGCCGGAGTTCGTCGGGCGCGCGGTGGTGGCCCTGGCCGGCGATCCCACGGTGGCCCGCCACACCGGACATTGCCTGGTGGCGGCCGAGCTCGCCGAGGAGTACGGCTTCACCGACCTGGACGGGAGCCGGCCGGCCAGCGCCCGCGGCTACTTCCGGGAGCGCGCCGGCGGCAGTTGACACAGGTCGATGGATGGACTGGTCTGGGTGTCATCATCCTTCGATGTCGCAGGAGGCTCGATGTCATCCAGACGCCGCTGGGCGGCCACCGCCGCAACAGCCGTGCTGACCGTCGGACTACTCACCCACCCCGGTGCGAGTGCCGCCGCCCCACCGAGCGCGCCGGCCGCCGCCCCGGTGATCGCCCTCGACCCCGGCCGGAGCGCCCTGATCCGGTTCCGGCTGCCCGACGAGGCCGCGTTCCAGCAGCTCGTCGCGTCCGGAGCGGACGTCGCCACCCGGCCGCGCACCACCGACGGGCAGGTCATGGCCGACGTCGTGGTGACCTCCGCCGAGCTGGCCGCGCTCACCCGGCGCGGCGCGGTGGCCGTCCAGGTGATCCAGACCGAGGCCGACGGCGCACGGCGGCTCGCCGAGGGCCGGCGCTCGGCGCGCCTGGCCGGCGAGGACACCCTGCAGTTCCTGCAGGCGTACTGGTGGACCAGCAACGGGCGGACCTTCCTGCAGACCCAGGTGGCCACGTCCGCTTCCGACGACCCGGACGTCGAGATCACCGTGACCTGGACGACCGCCGACGGCACCACCGGCAGCTACCCGCTCTACCGCTTCGAGGACTCGGGCGAATACCAGTACCACGTGGAGGTGCCGCAGCGGCTGCCCGCGAAACCGGTCAAGGTCACCGCCACCTCCAGCCTCGGCGGTCAGTCCCGCGTCGTCACGCCGACGGCCTGGCCGAACGCCACCCCGCCGCCGCAGCCGACCGGCTACCAGAAGGACTTCATCGACGCGTACATGACGCCCGTCGACATCAAAGCGCGGATCAAGCGGCTGGGCCGGCAGTACGACGACCTGGTCGACGTGGTCGACCTGCCGCGCCGCACCCAGGGATACCGGCGTACGGCCGCGGCGTACCTGGGCGACCCGGCCGCGGCGGCTGTCGTGGTGGAGTCGGTCAAGTTCGGTGACCAGGGCATGAACGGCGTACAGGTGCGCACGGTGGACCCGGGGCGGGCGAACAGGCCGCTCGGCGCGACGTACCGGGACCGGGTCCTGACCGTGTCGCTGGCCACCGACGCCGGCGGCAAGGTGATCAGCACGACCGACGACGTGGCCGCGTTCATCACCGCCCGCTACCCGCAGCGCTTCACGGCGTTCGTCGAGGAGGGCTCCGCCGGCGTGCCGATGCCGGTCACCGGCCCGGCCCGCCTCGACGACGGCCTGGCCGGCACCGAGGTGCCGCAGCGGCCGTGGACCGTGCAGGCGCTGCGGATCGGCGCGGTCCGCGACGGCTCGAAGGTCGGCGTGCTGGCGTACTCGCAGGAGCACGCCCGGGAATGGGCGACGCCGCTGGTCACGCTGGAGTTCGCCGAGCGCCTGCTGGCCAACTACGCGACCGACCCGGCGACCCGCGAGCTGCTGGACTCGGTCGAGGTGTTCGTCATCCCGACGGTCAACCCGGACGGCGCCAACTACTCCTTCAACGACTTCAACTTCCAGCGCAAGAACCTGGTCAACCACTGCACGGGCGCATCCCGCGACCCGGCCCTGCGCGACTCGTGGGGCGTCGATGTCAACCGCAACTACACGGTCGGCTCCTTCTTCGACGGCTACGTGGGCGCCAGCTCCAACTGCCTGTCGGGCGTGTACGCGGGCACCGGCGAACTGTCGGAGGCGGAGAGCAACAACGTGATCGCGCTGGCCAGGGCCAACCCGAACATCAAGTACGCCCTGAACGTGCACAGCTACGGCGGCTACTTCATGTGGTCACCGGGGGCGTACAAGGCGGCGGGCCGGATCACCCTGCCCCGCCCGTCGATCGACGAGTCGAAGTACTTCCTGGACAGCGCCCGCCGCATCGTCGGGGCGATCTCCGCCTCGCGCGGCACGGTGACCTGGCCGGCGTACACGGGCCCGGTCGCCGACGTCCTGTACTCGGCGGCGGGCAACTCGGCCGACCAGCTCTACTACGAGCTGGGCATCGCGGCCTGGGACTTCGAGGTCGGCAACGACATCTGGAACGAGGAGACCCAGCAGTGGGATGGCGTGGGCTTCCAGCCCCCGTTCGACGAGGCCCACGCCGAATCCCAGGAGTACGCGGACGGCCTGCTCGAACTGGTCCGCATCGCCCGCGACAGCGCGGCGGCCACCCGCTAGGAGGAAGGTGCGTCCGGCCGGGTGCGGGCGGCGAGCTCCCGCACCACGTCGACGAACAGGTCGATGTCGGCCGCGGTGGTGCGCCAGTTGACGATCGCCGGGCGCAGCGCCACCCGGCCGCCGTAGACGGTGGTGCCGCAGAAGACCCGGCCGTCGGCGATCAGGGCCTCGCCGACGGCCCGGTTCCACCGGTCGAGGTCCTGCTCGGCCAGGCCGGGGCGGGCGACCCGGAAGCACACGATGCACAGCGGCACGTCGGCGAGGCGCTCCAGCTCGGGCGCCTCGTCGACCCGCCGGGCCAGGTGCTGGGCCAGGTCGAGGTGCCGCTCCACCATGGCCCGGTGACCCTGCCGCCCGTACGCGGTCAGCGTCGCCCAGATCGGCAGCGACCTTGCCCGCCGCGACGACTCGGGCCCGTACAGGCCGTAGCCGCCGCCCGGGTCCTGCGGTCCGGGCAGGTACGCGGCCCCCGGCATCCCGAACGCGGTGCCCAGCCGCTCCGGCTCCCGGATCAGCGCGAAACCGCTCTCGTAGGGCACGTTGAGCCACTTGTGCCCGTCGGCGGCGATGGAGTGCGCCCGCCCGATCCCCCGCACGAGGTGCTCGCTGCGCGGCGACAGGGCGGCGAACAGCCCGAACGCGCCGTCGACGTGCAGCCAGGCGCCGTACCGTTCGGCCAGGGCGGCCAGCGCGTCGACCGGGTCGAAGTCGCCGGCGTTGACCTCGCCGGCGTTGGCGATGAGCACCGCCGGGGCGCCGCCGAGCCCGGCCAGCCGCCGCTCGAGGGCGTCGAGGTCGACCCGGCCCACGTCGTCGCGGCTGAAGACCTCGACCGCGTCCCGGCCGTGCCCGAGCATCTGCAGGGCCTTGCGGGCGGAGGCGTGCACATAGCCGCCGGAGAGCACCGGCATCCGCGGCAGCCCGGACAGCCCGTCGCGCACGGTGTCGGCGCCGTGGCGCTCGCCCCACCACTGGGTGGCGCAGCCGAGGGAGGTGAAGTTGGCGAAGGTCGCGCTGCCGACCAGCGCCCCGCCCCAGCCGGCCTCGATCCCGAACAGTTGCCGCAGCCAGTCGAGCACGACCGTCTCCACCTCGTGCGCGAAGGGCGACGACACCCGGGCGAACGCGTTCTGGTCGAGCAGCCCGGCGGTCCAGTCCGCGGCCAGCGCGGCCGGGGTGCTGCCGCCGGTGACGAAGTGGAAGAACCGGGGCCCGGACGAGGCCGTGGCGGTGGCCGTGCCGATCTCGAGGAGCCGCTCGACCGCCGCGGCGGTGCCGTCGCCGGCCTCCGGCAGCGGACCGGCCAGGCCGGCGAGCAGTTTCGCGGCGGCGGGGTCGTGCACCGGCCGTGCGGCCAGGGAGTCCAGGTAGGGCCCGGCGGCCGCGGACACCTGGGCGAGCGCCGCGGTCGCCGCGTCGCGGTCCAGCAGAGGATCAGCCATATCGGCAGCCTCGCGCATCCGGCCGTACGGCGACAGCAAGCGACGCGAAGCCGACGCCGGTCCGGTCGAGAATGTGCCCCGCTGGGGTTCTTCGTCCGGATCGGCGCGCGGAGGGTATCGCTGACCCCCGCGGACATGTTCTGCTCAGATCCGCATGCGCGAGACCGATCAGGGTGGCGACACATCGAGAAGGGGGACCTGCCGATGCGCTGGCCGCGAGCCACAGCACCGGCGTGGCCCGTGCACGCCGCGACCGCGACCGCCGTGCTGGGTGCCGGCGTGGCGTATGCCCTGGCCGGGCCGGACGGGCGTCCGCTGGTCTACACCCTCGTCTCGGTCCTGCCGATCGTCACCCTGCTCGCGGCCCTGGCCAGCGGGCACCTGCCGGACCGCCGCCCCTGGCTGCTCGCCGTCGTCGGCCTGGTCCTGCTCTTCGCCGGCCAGCTGCTCTTCCCCGGCTGGGTCAACGAGCCCCACCTGGGCCGCGCCCAGGGCTCGGCGCTCGACCTGGCGCAGTCCACCGCCCACATGTTCTTCCTGGTCGGCGTGGCCGCGGCCGTGCGCCGGCGGGCCAGCGCGGATCCGGGCGGCATCATCGACGCCACCCTGTTCGGGCTGTGCGCGGGCGGGCCGGTCTGGGAGTGGGTCATCCAGCCCCGCCTGCCCGCGGCGGCCCAGCCTTTCGGTGAGGTGCTGCTGCTGGCCGACCTGCTGGTGCTGTGCGGCGTCATCGGCTGTGTGCTGCGGATCGGCATGATGGCCCGACCCGGGCGCGGCACGCTGGGATATCTGCTGGTCACCGGGGTTCTGACGCTGGCCGCCACGGCGACGGGCACGCTGACCAGCGGCTCGGGCACCGTCTGGAGCACCGGCGTGATGATGGCGGCGTACCTGACGCTCGCGGCGGCGCCGCTGCATCCGGACGCGCCGGCGATCACCCTGCCGCTGAGCGCCGGGCCGGACGCCGGGAACCAGCGCCTCGGCTGGCTGGCCGCCGCGCTGAGCGCCAATCCGCTGATCGCGGCGGTGCAGGTGCTGCGCGGCACCGAGTCGGCCAGCCTGCTGCTGCCGGTCGGGACGCTGCTGGTCGTCCCGCTGGTGCTGCTGCGCATCCGGCACCTGTCGGGCCAGCGCGACCGCGCCGAGCAGACCCTGGCGTACCACGCCACCCACGACGAGCTGACCGGGCTGTGCAACCGCCGGCACATCGCGGCCGAGATCGACCGGGCGCTCGCCGAGGTCGGCCGGGGCACCCTGGACGAGGTCACGATCCTGCTCTGCGACCTCGACGGCTTCAAACCGGTCAACGACCGGTACGGGCACCCGGCCGGCGACGCCGTGCTCAAGGCGGTGGCCGCCCGGCTGACCGCCGCCGTACGCCGGGAGGACCTGGTCGGCCGCCTCGGTGGCGACGAGTTCCTCATCCTCTGCCGGGGCGCCCTCGGTCCCGGGACGCCCGAGCTCACCACCCGGATCATCGACGCCGTCCGAGCGCCCGTCCCGCTGCCGGCCGGCGTGGTGTCGGTGGGCGTGACCATCGGCCTGGCGCAGGCCCGGCCCGGCCTGGCGGTCGACCGCGACCTGCTGATCGGCCTGGCCGACGCGGACATGTACGCCGGCAAGGCCGCCCGCCGTCGCGACGACACCGCACCCGTCACCCGCTAAGGGCTCGCGGGGAGCAGCCCGGCGCGGTCAACGGCCGGTTCCGCCGCTGCCGGGCTCAACAAGCGCGGGGGTACGACCACAGCCGCCACGCAACCCTGCTCGATCGGCAGCAGGTGCACCGCGACTCCGGTCCGGGCCGCCAGGGTGCCGGCCACGTGCAGTCCGAGCGTCGGCTCGTCACCGATCCCGTCCGGCCGGGGGCGGCTGAGCCGGGCGTTGAGCTCCGCGGCGGTGCGCTCGCCCAGCCCGTACCCCTGGTCGCGGACCTCGACCCGGATGCCGCCGTCGGCGAGCGGCCCGGCGGTGATCCGCACGGGGGTGTCCGGCGGGGAGAAGCGGGTGGCGTTGTCGATGAGTTCGGCGAGGATCTGCAGCAGGTCGACGATGACGGCGGCGCGGATGCCGCTCTGGGGCAGCGGGCTGATCTCGACCCGGCGGTACTGCTCGGTGGCGGCCGCCGCGGCCTGCACGACCTCGGTCAGGGAGGCGGGCCGGGGCCAGCGCCACGCGGGCCGCCCGCCGGTGAGCACGAGCAGACTGTCGCCGTGCCGCCGGATCCGGGTCGCCAGGTGGTCGAGGCCGAACAGCCGGTTCAGCTTGTCCGGGTCCAGTTCGCGCTGCTCGAGCTCGGTGATCAGGTGGAGCTGCCGGCCGATGAGCTCCTGGGTCCGGCGGGTCAGTGTGCGGGCGATGCCGGCCGTGGTCGCCCGCTGCTCGGCCTGTTCGGTCGCCAGCCGGATCGCCTGCTGGTGCACGGACTCGAAGGCCCGGCCGACCTGGCCGATCTCGTCCGGTCCGGCGGGCACCGGGGGCGTGGCGCGAAGGGGGACCGCCAGGCGTTCCACCGGGTTCTCGGCCAGGGCCGCGACCAGCCGGGGCAGCCGGTGCTCGCCGACGTCGCCCATCCGGTCCCGCAACCGGCGCAGCTCGACCGTCAGCCCGCCGCCGACCAGACCGGCGAGCAGCATGACGCCGAGCAGCACCGCGATGACGACAGCCAGGTCGGTACGGGTCCCGGCGGCCCGGTCCGCCCGCAGCGCGGTGATGTCGGCGAGAGCCCGGTCGACGGCACTGCGCAGGACCTGACGCACCTTGGCCAGATACAGCGTCGTCAGTTCCGTCCACTGCCGCACCGGCAGGTCGACCGTGGCGCCGGCCTCGCTCGCCGCCGTGATGCGCTGGGCGAACACCTCGACCTCGGCCGCGGCCGCCTCGACCCCGGCCGCCGGGTCGCGGACCTCGGCCACGGCGGTGAGCAGGGCCGCGAGGTCACGGTCGGACGCCGCGGGCCAGCGGCTGTCCCCGCAAGGTGAGGACCGGCGCGGCCCGGCCGAGCAGCCACCGGACGGCCGGCCACGGACGGCGTCCGGTCAGGCCGTGCCGGCCGCGGACCCGGGCAGCCCAGGCCGCGGAACGACTCCAGATGTCCACGATCGTGTCCTCCCGCCCACCGCCGTCACCGTCGGTACCCTCCCGATGACACGGATCCCCCGGACCGGCAGTTCAACAATTCCCGGGCCGGGATCCGAAGAGCAGGAATTGCATTCGATATGCCACGGATTGATTCCGGACAACCGCATCGTTGCTGTTCACCGCACTGTGACGGAATTTCGGGCCGCACTGAGCGGCGACCATTGCCGTACCGATCCATCGCCGCGAATATCGCGCGAGATCAGATTCGGTAGGAGGGCGCGCCCCGCCCGCCGGCGGAGATCCGCCAGGCTGGAGACTGGACCCAGGGCGAGGAGAGGTCGGGCGCGTGGGCGTGCGGAAGAACATCCTGATCACCGGGGCGAGTGCCGGGCTGGGCGAGCAGATGGCCCGCGACTTCGCCGCGCGCGGCCGCGACCTCGCGCTCTGCGCGCGCCGGCTGGACCGGCTCGAGGCCCTGCGGGACGAGCTGCTGGCCGCCCACCCCGGCATCACCGTCACGGTACGGCAGCTCGACGTCACCGAGCACGCCCAGGTCTTCGCGGTGTTCGACGCCGTCCGGGCCGAGTTCGGCACGCTGGACCGGGTGATCGTCAACGCCGGTGGCGGCAAGGGCCGGCCCATCGGCACCGGCGGCTTCGACACCAACCTGCACAGCGCCCAGACCAACTTCGTCGCCGCGCTCGCGCAGTGCGAGGCCGCCACGCAGATCTTCCGCGACCAGGGCCACGGCCACCTCGTGGTGATCTCCTCGATGAGCGCGATGCGCGGCCTGCCCCGCGGGATGACCACCTACGCCGCCACCAAGGCCGGGGTCGCCGCGCTCGCCGAGGGCATCCGGGCCGACCTGCTGGGCACCGCGGTCAAGGTCACCACGGTCTTCCCCGGCTACATCGTGTCGGAGGCCAACCCGGCGGCCAAGCCCAAGCCGATGATGGTCTCCACCGAGCACGGCGTACGGGCCATGGTGCGGGCCATCGAACGGGAGCGCCCGCAGGCCAAGGTGCCGGCCTGGCCCTGGGTGCCGGTCGGCTTCGTGATGCGCCACGCGCCGCTGCGGGCGGTCGCCCGGTTCAGCTGAGCCCAAGTCGCGGTCCAGAATCCACCGCGGGTTCACGCGCCGCATCGGGACCGGCAACGCACCGCCCGCAGGCTGCCAGGAACCCATCGAGGAGGTTCCATGGATCGGCGAACGATGCTGCGAGCGACAGTGGTGAGCGCGGGAGCGATGGCGCTGCCCTTCACCGCGTGGTCCGCGGCGTACGGCGCACCGGCACAGAACGCCACCGGGCCCTACGGCCCGCTGCAGAGCGCCGACGCCCGGGGCATCCAGCTACCGGCCGGGTTCACCAGTTCTATCGTGGCCCGGTCCCGGCAGGTCGTCAGCGGCACGTCCTACGTCTGGCACGACGCCCCCGACGGCGGCGCGGTCATCCCGAACGGCACCGGCTGGGTCTACGTCTCCAACTCCGAGGTCAGCTCCTCGGCCGGCGGCGGCGCCTCGCGGATCCTGTTCAACTCCGCCGGCGCGATCATCGGCGCGTCGCGGATCCTGTCCGGCACCAACCAGAACTGCGCGGGCGGCCGGACGCCCTGGAACACCTGGCTGTCCTGCGAGGAGGTCAGCCTGGGCCGCGTCTTCGAGACGTACCCCCTGGGCGGCACGGCCGTCTTCCGCCCGGCCATGGGCCGGTTCAAGCACGAGGCCGCGGCGGCCGATCCGGTACGGCGGGTCGTCTACCTCACCGAGGACGAGACCGACGGCAAGTTCTACCGCTTCATCCCCGCGACCTGGGGTGACCTGTCCACCGGCACGCTGCAGGTGTTCCGGGCCGGCACCGCCACCTCGGGCACCTTCACCTGGGTGAACGTTCCCGACCCGGACGGCTCCCCCACCGCCACCCGCTATCAGGTGTCCGGGGCCAAGGCCTTCAACGGCGGCGAGGGTTGCCACTACGCCGACGACACCGTCTGGTTCACCACCAAGGGCGACAACCGGGTCTGGCAGGTCAACCTGGCCGCCGGCACCTACGAGCTCGCGTACGACGACAACCTGGTCAGCCCGGGCCCGGCCCCGCTGTCCGGGGTGGACAACATCACCGGCACCACCGCCGGTGACCTGTACGTCGCCGAGGACGGCGGCACCATGGAGATCTGCCTGATCACGCCGGACGACAAGGTCTCGCCGTTCCTGCGGATCACCGGCCAGAGCAGCTCGGAGATCACCGGCCCGGCCTTCACCCCGGCCGGCGACCGCCTGTACTTCTCCTCGCAGCGCGGCACCAGCGGATCGTCGTCGGGCGGCATCACCTACTGCGTCACCGGGCCCTTCCGCCGCTGACCACAGCCGGCCTGCGTCGTGCGCCCGGTCAGGCCGCCGGGCGTACGGCCCGGGCCGGCTCGCTCTCGTCGAGGAACTCGTCGATCATCGGGGCCAGCCACTCGGCGCGCTGCGGGATGCCGGTGTGGGTGGTGCCCGGCAGGATCGCCAGGCGGCAGGCCGGCAGGCCGGTCAGATCGCCGGCCACGCCGCCGCCGAGCAGCCGGAACATCTGCACAGCGTGCTCCGGGCGCACGATGTCCGCGTCACCCAGCACCAGCAGCGCCGGCGCGGCCAGCGCCCGGAGCTGCGCGGCGGTCCACCGCGGCAGGTCCGCGTCCAGCACCTTCATCTTGGTGACCAGCGTGGCGAAGCCCGCCGGGTCCGGCGCGGTCCGCAGGTACTCGTCGTGCAGCTCCGAGCCGTGCAGGTGCTCGGGCCGCAGGTCCTGGATGCCGTCCAGCAGGCCCGGGTGCAGGCCCGCCTCGTCGAAGCTCACCGAGGCCAGGACCAGCCGGCCGACCCGATCCGCGTGGTCGGTGCCCAGCCGCAGCGCGACCGCCGCGCCCATGCTCCAGCCGAACACGTCGGCGGTGGCGACGCCCAGCCGGTCGAGCAGCTCGACCACGTCGGCGGCGAAGCTCTCCACCGTGAACGGACGGTCGATGTCAGGGGTACGGCCGTGGGCCTGCAACTCGACGGCGATGACCCGGCGCGTACGGGCCAGCAACGGCAGGATCGCGCCGAACGAGGTGCCGATGCCGCAGAGCGCGCCGTGGATCAGCAGCACCGGGCGGCCCGCCGCGGTGCCGTGTTCCTCGTGGTAGATGTCCATGCCCCCACGATGTCGGCCGGCCCTTACGGTTCCCTTGCGGTCCGCTGCCCGCTTGTAGGGTGTGCGCCATGCGATTCGGCGTGCTCGGACCGCTGGCGGTCACCACCGACGCCGGCGAGCCGGTTGTCGTGCCCGGCGCCAAGGTGCGCGTCCTGCTGGCCGACCTGCTGGCCAACCGCAACCAGGTGGTGTCGGCGGACCGGCTGATCGACGACCTGTGGGCCGAGGACGTGCCCGCCAACCCGCTCGGTGCGCTGCAGGTGCGCGTCTCGCAGCTGCGCAAGGCGCTCAACGACGCCGAGCCCGGCGCCCGTGACCTGGTCGAGTCCCGCTCCCCCGGGTACGTGCTGCGGACCGCGGAGGTGGACGCGGACCACTTCACCGCGCTGGCCGGGGCGAGTGACGTGGAGACCCTGACGTCGGCCCTGACGCTGTGGCGCGGGGACGCGTACGCCGACATGGCCGACGAGGAGTTCGTCCGGGCCGAGGCGACCCGGCTGACCGAGCAGCGCCTCACCGTGCGCGAGCGGCTCGCCGACGCGCGGCTGGCCCGCGGCGAGCACGATCTGGTCGCCGCCGAGCTGGCCGAACTGGTCGCCCGGTATCCGCTGCGCGAGAGCCTGCGAGCCCTGCACCTGCGCGCCCTCTACGCGGCCGGCCGTCAGACCGAGGCCCTGGACAGCTACGCCGACCTGCGCGAACGACTCGCCGACGAGCTGGGGCTGGACCCCGGTCCCGAGGTGGCCGCGCTGCACCGCAAGATCCTGGAGCAGGACTCCGCGCTGAGCCCGCCGCCGAAGGCCGCCATCATCCGCAACAGCCTGCCGGCCCGGCTGGACGAGCTGGTCGGCCGGGCCGAGGCGCTGGCCGAGCTGCGCACGCTCGTCCCGGAGCAGCGGCTGGTCACGCTGATCGGGCCGGGCGGCGTCGGCAAGACCCGGCTGGCCACCGAGGTGGCCCGGGAGCAGACGTTCCCCGACGGCGTGCACCTGGTCGAGCTGGCGCCGCTGCCGGCCGGTGACCCGGGCATCGCCGAGCGGGTGCTGGCCACGCTGGGCGTGCACGAGGCGGCCGGCGCCGAGGTCGCCCCCGACGACCGGCTGACCGTCGCGCTGCGGGGCCGGCACCTGCTGATCGTGCTGGACAACTGCGAGCACGTGATCGAGCCGGCCGCCGCGCTGGTCGCGCGGGTGTTGCGGGAGGCGCCCGGGGTCACGGTGCTCGCCACCAGCCGGGAGCCGCTCGGGCTGACCGGGGAGGTGCTGTGGGAGGTGCCGCTGCTGGCCGTACCGGAGGACGGCGGGGACCTGGATGTGGTCCGCCGGTCCGCCGCGGCCCGGCTCTTCACCGCCCGGGCCGCCGCCCACCAGCGCACCTTCCGGCTGGATGAGCGCACCGCGCCCGCGGTCGCCCAGCTCTGCCGGCGCCTGGACGGGCTGCCGCTGGCGCTGGAGCTGGCCGCCACCCGGGTGCGCTCGCTCGGGGTGACCGGCGTGGTGGACCGGCTCGACGACCGGTTCCGGCTGCTCAGCACCGCGCAGCGGGACCGGCCCGACCGGCAGCGGACGCTGACCGCGGTGATCGGCTGGAGCTGGGAGCTGCTCGACGCCGCGGATCAGGGGGTGCTGGCCCGGCTGGCGGTCTTCGCCGACGGCTGCACGCCGGAGGCGGCCGAGCAGGTCGGCGGGGCGGATCTGGACGCGCTGGCCCGGCTGGTGGACCGGTCGCTGGTGGTGCCGGACGACAGCGGCGCCGAGCCGCGCTACCGCTTGCTCGAGTCCATCGCGGCGTTCGGCCTGGAGCGGCTGCCGGACCCGGAAGCGGTACGGGCCCGGCACGCGGCCTACTACACCGCGCTGGCCGAACGGGCCGACCCTCAGCTGCGCGGCGCCGACCAGCAGGGGTGGCTGGCCCGGCTGGACGCCGAGTCGGCGAACCTGCGCACCGCCCTGGCCCACGGCGGCGGGTTGCGCCTGGCCAATGCGCTGACCTGGTACTTGATCCTGCGCGGCCGGCTCACCGAGGCCCGCCGGGCCCTGGCTCACGACGGCAGCGCGGCCGAGCAGGCGCGGGCGGCGGCCTGGCGGGTGGGGTTCGCGCTGTTGCAGGGCGCCCCGGTCGTGGCCGGCGAGATCCGCGCCGCGCTGGCCGCGCACCCCGGCGACCGGGCAGCGTGGTTCGTGGCGAACGCGGTGCTCGACCGCGGCGAGGTCACGCTGGCGGCGGAGCTGCTGCCCACGGTGTTCGAGGACCGGTGGACCGAGGCCGCGGTGCTCAGCACCCGGGCCAAGCTGGCCCACGTCCGCGGCGACCTGGCCGAGCTGGAGCGCACCGGCACCCGCAGCGCCGCGCTCTTCGCCGAGCTGGGTGACCGCTGGGGTCAGCTGCAGGCCGACGACTGGCTGGGCGGCCTGCTCGAGATGCGGGGTGACCACGAGGGGGCGGCGGCCCTGCACGAGCAGGGTCTCGGCTGGGCCGAGGAGCTGGCGCTGTGGCCGGAGGTGGGCGGCAAGCTGTCCTGGCTGGCCTGGCTGGCGGTGCAGACCCGCGACTACCCGCGGGCCCGGGAGCTGGGCGAACGCGCGTACCGGCTGGCCGAGGAGCGGGACGCGCGGGCCGCGATGGTCTTCGCCGGCATGAGTCTCGGCATGGCCGCCCGCCGCGCCGGTGACGTGGAGCCGGCGCTGCGCCACCTCGGCGCCATCGCCGAGCAGGGCCGGGCCGAGGCGCAGCCGGCCCTGTACCTGCCGATGATCCTGGTCGAGCTCGGTTACGCGGCCGAGCTGAGCGGCGACCCGGCGGCCGGGCTCGCACTGCACCTGGAGGCCTTCGCGGCCGCGCGGGCGATGGACGCGCCGCGCGACGTGGTCCTCGCCCTGGAGGGCATGGCGTCGGCGGTGGCCGTGCCGGAGGTGGCCGCCCGGCTGCTGGGTGCCGCGGACGCGGCCCGGGTGGCGCTGAGGGCCCCCGCGGCCCCGGCGGAACGCGACGGGATCGAGCGGGTCACCGCCCGCCTCGTGACCGCGCTCGGCCGCGAACGCGTCTCGGCGCTGCTCACCGAGGGCAGCCGGCTGGGCCCGGACGACGCCCGGGCCCTCATCCCGGCCTGAGTCAGGCCACGGTCTTCGGCCGGTACGACGCGATGATCACGCCGCTCTTCATGACCTTGGTGTCGATGAGCTCGAACGAGGTCTTCACGTCCTTGAGCGGGGTGCTCAGCGAGTCGCCGCCCTCGAGCACCGGGTGGATCCAGAAACGGACCTCGTCGACCAGTCCGGCCGCGACCAGCTGGGCGGTGACCGAGCCGTAGCCGTACTGCAGGATGTCCTTGCCGTCCTGGGCCTTGAGCGCGGTGACCGCCGTGATCAGGTCACCCGTCAGCACCTCGGTGTTGTTCCAGGTGGGGTCGGTCAGGGTGGTCGACGCGACGTACTTCTTGACGCTGTTGAAGTAGGCCGCGCCGGTGCTCGGGTCGCTCTCGTCCCTGGCCGGCCAGGCCTTCGACATGCCGTCGTAGGTGGCCCGGCCCATCAGGAGCGCGTCGGCGTTGTCGGTCTGCGAGCCGGCGAAGGCGCCGGCCTCGTCGTCGAAGTAGGGCCCGGTCCACATCGGGTTCTCGATGACGCCGTCGAGGGTGAGGTAGGTCGAGTTGATGAGCTTGCGCATCGGATTTCTCCTGAATCAGTGGTGTGCCGTGCTGACCTCCTGATCATGTCCGGGCGCGCTTACGGTTCTCTTCAGGTGCGGCTACGGCCGGGTGGTCAGGTGGACGGCGGTGTAACCGCGCAGGACGAAAGTGGGCCGCTGGACCGGCTCCGCGGCCAGCTCCAGGCGGGGTGCGTGGTCGAGCAGGGCGGCCACGGCCGTCCGCAGCTCCAGGCGGGCCAGCGGCGCGCCGAGGCAGAAGTGCAGGCCGGCGCCGAAGCCCACGTGCGGATTGGGGTCGCGGCCCACGTCGAACGTGTCCGGGTCGGCGAACACGGCCGGGTCGCGGTTGGCCGCACCGAGCAGCGCGGCCACCTCGGCGCCGGCCGGGATGGTGACTCCGGCCAGCTCGACGTCGGCGGCCGCGGTCCGGATGAACATGTGCAGCGGCGGGTCGTACCGGATCATCTCCTCGGCCGCGGTGGGGACGAGCCGGCGGTCGGCGCGCAGCCGTGCGAGCTGGTCCGGATGCCGCAGCAGGGCCACCATGCCGCCGCCGAGCGCGTTCACCGAGGCCTCGTGGCCGGCGTTGAGCAGCAGGATCGCCGAGGCCACCAGCTCGTCGGCGGAGAGCCGGTCGGTGCCGTCGCGGACCGCCACCAGCCGGCTGACAAGGTCGTCGCGCGGCTCGGCCCGGCGGCGTTCGGCCAGGTCGCGCAGGTAGTCGGCGAACTCCTGGCTCGCGGTCAGGGCCGCCGCCTCGGTCTGCGGGGCCGGCGACACCTCGTACATCCGCACGATCGCCGCCGACCACGGCCGCAGCCGATGCCGGTCGGCCGGCGGCACTCCGAGCAGCTCGGCGATGACCGTGACGGCGAGCGGCTCGGCGACCTCGGCCAGCAGGTCGAACTCCGGGCCGGTGGCGGCCAGCAGTGCGGCGGCCTCGGCGGCGACGGCCGGGGCCAGCCGCTCGACGTGCCCGCGGGTGAAGGCCCGGGCGACCAGCGACCGCAGCCGGGTGTGCACCGGCGGTTCGTTCTCCATCATCTGGTTGCGGTGCAGCAGGTTGAACGGCTCGTAGACCGCGGCGGGCTCACGGTCGCGCCAGAACCGGCCGAGGCGGCGGTCGCGCAGCACGCCCTCGACGGCGGCGTGCCCGGCGGCCAGCCACCGGCCGGTCGGGGCGTGCCAGGTGACCGGCGCTTGCTCGCGCAGCCGGGCCAGCTGCGGGTACGGATCACGCACGAAGCCGGGATCGGTGAAGTCGACGTCCACCCCCGCACGGTAATCCCCACGCCCCTCGGCGATCTGCCGGCGAAGCTCCTCCTCCCAGAAGGTCAAGTCGGCTGTCTCCAGATTCGGAATACGCACTCCACTGCTCCCGGCCACACTGACCCGATATTCGGAATCGACGGCAGTTACGGCCCAGTCGCCGGAAGCTGGTATCTCGAAGCGCCGCGCCCGGATCGAAGGTCCGTTGATCCGCAAGACAGTCGGCTGTCCGAATCCCGGCGCGTCCCAGGTCGGGAAGTCGATTTCTTCCACAACGATCTCCTGGTGGGCTACGGCAAGCATCTTACAAGAGGTCGAATTCGAGGCGGGCGGTGCAGCGAAACGCGTCGCCCATCCCCCGGACGGTAGCGGTCCGGGACGCTCATTCGGGATGGTTCGGGGTGCGCCGGCCGACGGCGAACGGTGACGTCACCCCCCGGTACGCCACGTGCAGCACCATCCCCTGCCGGGCGTGCGGCAGGTTGTGGCAGTGGTCGAGCCAGATCCCGGGATTGTCGGCCCGGAACGCGACCTGCCACACCTCCCCCGGCAGCACGTCGAAGGTGTCCAGCCACAGCGGACTGCCGCTCACCGGTCGCCCGTTGCGGGACAGCATCAGCACGTGGTGGCCGTGCAGGTGCATCGGATGGCTGTCGGTGCCGCGGTTGACCACCGTGATGCGTACGGCGTCACCCTCATCCACTATGAGCGGCGCGATGTCGGGGTAGACGTCGCCGTTGACCGTGTACGCGTACCCGGGCACCCCGTTCAGGAACCGGAGGAGCCGGTCCAGCACCAGGGTGTAGTCCTTGTCGTAGCGGGCGAACGGTCCGGGGGCGGGCGTGCCGTAGCGGGTGATGTCCAGCTCGGTGCCGTCCGGGTGCGGCGGGGCCGCGCCCGCGCCCAGCAGCAGTCCCTCGGAGTCCCGCCCGTCCATCATGACGTGCACGGCCCCGGCGGGCATGGTGAACAGCACGTCGTAGCGTCCTCCGGCGGGGAACCGCAGCGTGGTCGCGGCCGTCAACGGGGTTGGACCGTGGAGGTCCCGGCCGTCGATCGCACCGACGGTGTACGGCGTACCGCCGATCGCCACCCGGTGCGCGGTGTTGTCGGTGTTGATCAGCCGCAGCCGGACCGGCCGGCCCGCGGGCACGTCCCGGTTCTCGCGCCGGTCCGATCCGCCGAGGACGGTCACGCCGCCGTCGAACCGGTGCACGGGCAGGGCGAGGTCCGTCTCCGCCGGCCGGGTCCCGGCGGGGGCCACCACCAGGGTGCCGTACAGACCTTTACGGACGGCCGTGCTGGACAGCTCATGCGAGTGGTACCAGTAGGTGCCGGCGTCCTCGGCCGCGAACCGGTAGGTGAACGTGCCGCCCGGCGGGACCGCGTCCTGGGTGACCCCGGCGACGCCGTCCTCGCCGGCCGGTACGTCGTAGCCGTGCCAGTGCAGGGTGACCCCGGTGTCCGGCAGTTCGTTGCGCAGGGCCACCTCGACGAGGTCGCCCTGGGTCACCCGCAGTTCGGGGCCCGGCACCCGGCCGTTGAAGGTCCACGCGTCCACCGTCTTGCCCGAGGGCAGGGTCACCGCCGCGGCGCGGGCGGTGAGCGTGAAGCTGCGGGTCGGCGGGCGGTCCGGGCCCCGCAGGTCGGCGACGGACACGCCGTGCCCGGCGTGGTGGTCGAGCCGGTCGGGCAACCGGCTGCCGGCGGCGGCCGTTACCCCCGCCGCCAGCACCGCGAAGGCCGCGGCGGCCACCACCGCGATCCGGGCCGCCCGGACCCGCAGCCGCCGGACCAGCAGAGCCGCCGCGCCGGGTCCGAGGACGACCAGGAGCCCGCCGGCCGTGACCGGATATCCGACCAGCAGCTGCATGGCCAGGCCGGCGACCGCCAGGTACGCCGCGGCGATCAGCATCGGCGCCGCGGGTTTCCGGCGCCGGGCCACCGCGATCCCGGTCACCGCGGCCAGCAGCGTCAGCGGAACCGCGGTCACCAGCCGGTCCGGCAGGAACCACCAGCCGGCCCGGCCGAGCACGACCACCACGGCGGCCCGCGCCACGGTGGCCAGCACGGCCGCGATCAGCACCGGGGTTCCGGCCCGCGCGTCGCGCAACGGCCAGGCCGCCACCCACAGGCCGGCCGTGACGACCAGCAGGAGCAGGTCGAAAACGAGTGCCACGCTCATGCCGCGTGGGTTCGCGGCGTTCCGGTGACCGCCCCGGCGGAGAGGCGGCGGGCGTTCCTCAGGCCGGTGACCGCGGTGCCGAGGATGGCCAGGCCGTTGAGCACGTGCAGGGCGACGACGCACAGCGGCAGACCGGTGCGGTCGTCCTGGCTGCCGCCCAGCGCGTTGCTCAGCGCGACCAGGATGAACTGCAGGACGACCAGCCCGAGCGGCAGCGCGGCGAACGCGACGGTCCGCCCGCCGGCCCGGGCCAGCGCCGCGACGGCGATGTTGATCAGCACCGCCACCAGGACGGCCAGGGCGCCGGCGCGGTGGGCCGTCCACGAGTCGGTGGTGGCCGGCCGGCTGAACCCGCCGACCCCGGCCAGGTAGAACTGGGTCAGCACGACGATCACGACGAGCGCGCTGCTGATCACGAAGACCTTGCGCATCCGGACCACTCCTCGCAGGACGATCAGACTGTGGCGTCTTCACGGAGGCCGGCCGGGGCCGGCGGGACCGCTCGCGGTGCCCGGCGGCCGGGCATCCACCAGTTGGCGTCGCCGCACAGCTCCATCACCGCGGGAACGAGGACCATCCGGACGACGGTGGCGTCGATCAGCACCGCGACGGCCATGCCCAGGCCGATCTGCTTGACCGAGACGTCCGGGCCGAGCAGGGCGGTGGTGAAGACGGCGATCATGATGGCGGCGGCGGCCGTGATGACCTTCGCGGTCCGGGCCAGGCCCCGGGTCACGGCCCGGCGGGTGTCGCCGGTGCGCTCGTACTCCTCGCGGATCCGCGAGATCAGGAAGACCTCGTAGTCCATCGACAGGCCGAACAGCAGCGGGAACATCATCATCGGCACCCAGGTGGTGATCGGCATGCCGGTGGGGAACCCGAGCGCGGTGCCCAGCCAGCCCCACTGCACGACCGCGACCAGGACGCCGTACGCGGCTCCGATCGACAGCAGGTTCATCACCGCGGCCTGCAGCGCGATCGTGACCGAGCGGACCAGCGCGATCAGCAGCAGCAGGGACAGCACGATGACGACGCCGATCATCAGGGGCAGGCGCGAGCTCACCTCCTCGGCGAAGTCGACGGTGGCGGCGTTCGGGCCACCGATGGAGACCTCGCCACCGCCGGAGGCCCGGGGCAGGACGACGTCGCGCAGCTCGTGCACCAGCTCCGTGGTCGCCTCGTCCTGGTACCCGGTCCGGGGGAAGGCCATGAAGGTGGCGGCCTGCCCGTCCTGGCTGACCCGGGGCGGCGTGGCGTAGGCGATACCCTCGGTCGCGCGGACCGCCGCGACGACGGGTTCCAGGTCGGTGTCCGGCGAGCCGATCCGGATGGCGAAGATCAGCGGCGCGCCGTAGCCGGGGCCGAAGCCCTCGGAGATGATCTCGTACGAGGTGTAGCTGCCGCGGTCGTGCGGCTGGACGCTGGCGTCGGGCAGGCTGAGCCGCATCGACAGCGCGGGCACGGCGAGCACCAGCAGCAGCGCGCCGGCCAGCAGCGCGGCGACGACCGGCCGGCGCTGCACCACGCCGGCCCAGCGCTCGGCGGGGGCCCGGCGTTCCCGCGGCGGGACGCCCGCGGCCCGGCGGGTGCGCGGCGTGCGGCGCGGCAGCCGCAACGAGTTGATCTTGTGGCCGGTGAAGCCGAGGAACGCCGGCAGCAGGGTCACCGCGGCGACCATCGTCACCAGCACGGTCACCGAGGCGCCGATGGCCACGCCGGTCATCATCCGCTGTCCCATGGCGATCAGGCCCAGCAGCGCGATCAGCACCGTCGTGCCGGCGAACAGCACAGCGTGACCCGCGGTGGTGATGGCCTTGACCGCGGCGTCCTCGGGATCGCCGCTGTCCCGCAGGCCGTCCTTGTAGCGGGTGAGGATGAACAGCGCGTAGTCGATGCCGACGCCGAGGCCGATCAGCACGGCGACGAGCACGGTGAAGTCCGGCGCCGGCACCACGTGCCCCACGATCTTCATCAGGGCCACGCCGCCGATCACGGCCAGCAGCCCGGTGACGATCGGCAGGCCCATCGCCACCAGCGACCCGAACGCGATGAACAGGATCACCGCCGCGGCCAGCAGACCCACGCCCTCGGCCGGGCCCTGCGGCGGCGTCTCGGCCTTCTCCGCCGCCTCCCCGCCCAGCCCCAGCGTCAGCCCGTCCCCGGAGGCCGCCTTGACCGCGTCCACCAGCGGCACGACGTCGGCCTTGGGCAGCTCCCGGCCGGTCAGCGGGATGGTCGTGCGGGCGATCCGGCGGTCCGGTGTCACCAGCGCCGGGTCCGCGTACGGCGAGACCACCGGACCGGTGACCGCGGCGGCGTCCAGCTCGGCGAGGACCTGCTCGATCCGCTGCCGGGTGGCCGGGTCGTCGATCCCCCGATCGGCCCGGACGGCGAGGGTCAGCGTGTCACCCCGCTGCTGCGGGAAGTGCTGCTCGATCAGCGCTTGGGCCTTGGCCGAGTCCGACCCGCCCCCGGAGTACGCGTTGTCGGCGTCCGCGCCGAAGCCGAAGCCCAGGACCGACACGGCGAGCACCCCGAGGATCCAGGTCAGCAGCACCAGGCGGCGGCGCCGGTAGCAGAAGCGGGCCAGCCGGGCCAAGGCGCCGTCCGCGGGTGGGGTCTCGGTGGGCATCGTCGCGCTCCTCGGGTTCGGCGGATGTCGCCTGATCCTGTCGCCGGCAGCGGCGCGGGTCGTCCGGCAGCGGCAGACACTTCGCGGTGCCACCGGTGCCGCATCCGGCTGCCGCGGACGCAGCAGAAACGCCGCGCGTACCGCGGCTGCGGTAGTCCTGCGCTCGTCCCCGGGCAGGACTCGCTCGCGGCCACTTTGCGGCTAGGGTGCGGCCATGAGCAGGAGACGGGCCGCGGTCACCGACTGGGCGATCGCCGTCGGCATCGCGGCGGCACTGCTGACCGGAGGGCTGTCCGGCCGGCCGGCCACGGATCTCGACCCGCTGGGCCATGTGCTGCTGGTCGTGGCCGGCCTGGCGCTGGCCGCGCGCCGGCGGGCTCCCGTACCGGTGCTGGTCGTCACCGGGTTGTGCGCGGTGGGCTGGCAGGCGGCCGGCTTCGACGTGCCCGCCGTGGCGTACCTGTTCGCCGTGTACGCCGCCGTCCGGGCCGGGCACCGCAGGCTCACGATCGTGGTGTCGGTGGCCATGCTGGCCGCGCTGCCGTTCGCGGCCCTGGTGTCCTTGCACGACCTGAGTGAGGCGTTCGCCCGGGCCCGCAGTGCCCTGGAGCTCGCCTGGCTGATCGCGGCCGGCGCCGCGGGTGAGGCATTGCGGCAGGCCGAGCGGCGGGCGGACGAGGCCGAACGTACGCGGGAGGAGACCGCGCGGCGCCGCGCCGACGAGGAGCGGCTGCACATCGCGCGGGAGCTGCACGACTCGCTCACCCACCAGATCTCGGTGATCAAGGTGCAGGCCGAGGCCGCCGTGCACGTGGCCCGCAAGCGGGGCGAGGAGGTGCCGGAGTCGCTGCTGGCCATCCGCGAGGCCGGCCGGGAGGCGACCCGGGAGCTGCGGGCGACGTTGGAGGCGTTGCGCGACGACGGCACCGCCCCGCCGCAGGGTGTCGGTCACGTCCCGGAGCTGGTGGAGCGGGCCCGGGCGTCCGGACTGGACGCGACGCTGACGATCGAGGGAGCCCGGCACGACGTGCCGGCGGCGGTGGACCGCACCGCGTACCGGATCGTGCAGGAGTCGCTCACCAACATCGCCCGGCACGCCGCCGCCGCGACCGCGTCGGTCCGCATCCACTACCGCCCGGAGGGCCTGGCGATCCAGGTCGACGACGACGGCCGGGCCACGCCGGGCAGTGCCCCGACGCCCGGCGTCGGGCTGCTCGGGATGCGCGAGCGGGTCACCGCCCTGGGCGGGCGCCTGCGCGCGGAGCCCCGCACCGGGGGCGGCTTCACCGTGCAGGCCGAGCTGCCCGTGGACCGGACCGCGTGATCCGGGTCCTGCTGGTCGACGACCAGCCGTTGCTGCGCAGCGGTTTCCGCGCGCTGCTCGACGTGGAGGACGACATCGAGGTGGTGGCCGAGGCGGCCGACGGCCGGCAGGGCCTGGCCCTGGCCCGCGAGCACCGGCCGGACATCGCCCTGCTCGACATCCAGATGCCGGTGCTGGACGGCATCGAGACGACCCGGCGCATCGCCGCCGACCCGGATCTGGCCGGGGTGCACGTGGTCATCCTGACCAACTACGGCCTGGACGAGTACGTCTTCGACGCGCTGCGCGCCGGCGCCGCCGGGTTCCTCGTCAAGGACATCGTGCCGGAGGACTTCCTGCACGCCGTCCGGGTCGCCGCGCGCGGGGACGCGTTGCTGGCCCCGTCGATCACCCGCAAGCTGATCAGCCGTTATGTCACCGAGCCGCGCCGCGCCGGCACCGGTGCCGGCGCGCAGCTCAAGGAGCTGACCAACCGCGAACGCGAGGCCGTCGCGCTGGTGGCCCAGGGGCTGTCCAACGACCAGATCGCCGAGCGCCTGGTGATCAGCCCGCTGACCGCCAAGACCCACATCAACCGGGCGATGGCCAAGCTGCACGCCCGCGACCGGGCCCAGCTCGTGGTCCTGGCCTACGAGTCCGGTCTGGTCACTCCGCGCACCGGCTGAGCCCGCCCGGGTCAGCGGGCCGTCGAGGCGCGCGGGACCAGCCGGCAGGGCCGGGTGCGCTCGCCGCGTACCGGATCGCCGTTGATCGCCGCGAGCAGCAGCTCCGCGGCTGACCGGCCGATGCCCTCGAGGTCCATGTCGACGCTGGTCAGCGCCGGGCGGCAGCCGTCGACCATGACGTCCCAGTTGTCGAAGCCGACCAGGGCGACGTCGCCGGGGATGGCCCGGCCGGCCTCGCGCAGCGCCTCGGCGACCCCGCGGGCGATCTGGTCGCTGCCGCAGAAGATGGCGTCGACGTCCGCGCCGGCGGCCAGCAGCAGGCCGGCCGCCTGCCGGCCCCAGGCCTCGCTCCATTCGCCGAACAGCACCGGCAGCGCCAGGTCGAGGCCCTCGCCGCGCAGGGTCTGCTCGGTGGCGGCGGCCCGGACCGTCGCCGAGTGGTGGTGCTCGGGCCCGGTCACGTGCGCGATCCGGCGCCGGCCGGTCGACAGCAGGTGCCGCACCGCCCGGCGCGCGCCGTCCGCCTCGTCGGGGACCACCGAGCAGTCCTGCGGGTCGGCCGAGCTGATGAACGCGTACACCACCGGCACGTGCAGGCCGGCGGCGATCGGGGCGCGGGCCTGGGTGCGCCGGCCGGTGACGATGATGCCGTCGACGTTGCGGCTCAGCAGCGTCCGCAGGTAGTACTGCTCGCGGATCGGGTCGTCGCGGGCGTCGCAGAGGAACACCGAGACCTGGCCGGCGCCCAGGGCGTCCTCGGCGCCGATCAGCAACGGGATGCTGAACCGGCCGATGCTGTCGGTGGTGATCATGCCGACCGTGTACGTGCGCCCGGAGTGCAGGCTGCGCGCCGCCGCGTTGGCCACGAAACCGAGCCGGTCGGCGGCTTCCCGGACCCGTTGCCGGGTCTCCGGGCGCAGGCTGCCGCGGCCGTTGAGGGCCTTGGAGGCGGTGCCGACGGAGACCCCGGCCAGCGCGGCGACCTCGGCGATGGTGACGGCCCGTCCGATGGTGGTCAGTGTTTCCTCCAGGTTTTCCTGCCGCGCTTTCGCGATCGGCGTAACCACACGGTAATCAGCCCTTGACATGGCCGCAAGGTGCTCCCTAACTTCAAGGCAATCGTTTTCCTTGTTTCCTCCCTCCCTGGCCCAAGGGGCACCTGATGAGACTTTCCCCCGGCAACCGCCGACGGCTCGGCGTCGCTGCCGCACTGACCCTGACCGCCTGCCTCACCGTCGCCTGCTCGTCCTCCGACTCCGGTTCGGGTTCCTCGGACGCGGCGAGCGGCACCTACACGATCTGGGATCCGTATCCGCAGTTCGACGACAGCTCGGAGTGGGTGAAGCTGCTGACCAAGTGCGGCACCGACGCCGGGGTCACCGTCAAGCGGACCGGCTACGACACCACCGACCTGACCAACAAGGCGCTGCTCGCCGCCCAGCAGGACAACTCCCCCGACGTGCTGATCGTCGACAACCCGGTGGTCTCCACCCTGGCCGAGGCCGGCGCGCTGACCACCACCGAGGAGTCCAAGCTCGACACCACCGGCGTCGAGCCGAACCTGCTGGCGGCCGGGCAGAGCGGCGGCAAGACCTTCGGCATCCCGATCGGTGCCAACACGCTCGCGCTCTACTACAACAAGGACGTGCTGACCAAGGCCGGGGTCGACCCGGCCCAGATCAAGGACTGGGCCGCGCTGACCGCGGCCCTGGGCAAGGTGAAGCAGTCCGGCAAGAAGGGGATCACCTTCTCGGCGATCGGTACGGAGGAGGGCAGCTTCCAGTTCCTGCCCTGGTTCTGGGGCTCCGGCGCCCAGCTGACCCAGCTCGACTCCCCGCAGGCCGTCTCGGCGCTGACCCTGTGGACCGGCTGGCTCAAGCAGGGCTACGCGCCGAACTCGGTGCTCAACAACACCCAGACCACGAGCTGGCAGGAGTTCGCCACCGGCGACTACGCGTTCGGCGAGAACGGCACCTGGCAGCTGGCCAACGCGAAGAAGGCCGGCTTCGACTACGGCATCATCGCGATCCCGTCGAGTGCCGGCGGCACCGCCCCGGCGCCCACCGGCGGCGAGTTCGTCACCGCGCCGGTGCAGTCCGACACCGCCCGCTACGCCGTCTCGCAGAAGCTGATCGCCTGCCTGACCAGCGCCGACAACGCGCTGACGACCGACACCACGCTGTCCTACGTCGCGGCCACCGCGGCCGTGCAGGACAAGCAGGTCGCGGCCACGCCGGAGCTGAAGGTCTGGGTCGAGGCGGTCAAGGCGGCCAAGGGCCGCACCAGCGACGACCTCGGCACCAAGTACCCGAAGATCTCCCAGCCGCTGTGGACCGCGTTCCAGGCCGCGCTGAGCGGCTCCAAGTCCCCGCAGGACGCGCTCAAGGCGGCCCAGTCGACGGCAGCGGCGGCGACGCAGTAGCCATGGCCCACGACACGACGATCCGTACCGGGGCGGCGACCACCGCCCCGGTGCGGGCCGGGGCCTCCCCGGCCCGGCGCGCGCGGCGGACACGGCAACTGGCGGCCTGGGGTTTCCTCGCGCCGGTCGTGGTGTACCTGCTGGCCTTCTACGCCTATCCGCTCTACCGGAACCTGGATCTGAGCCTGCGGCACTACACCGTGCGGTCGTTCGTGCAGGGTGACGCCCCGTTCAGCGGGCTGGACAACTACCGCACGGTCTTCGGTGATCCCAGCTTCGGGCCGGCGTTGCTGCACACCGTCGTGTTCACCGGTGTGTCGCTGGTCTTCCAGTTCGCCATCGGGATGGCCCTGGCCGTGTTCTTCGCCCAGAACTTCCGGCTGTCGGCGACGTTGCGGGCGCTGTTCCTCGTACCGTGGCTGTTGCCGTTGATCGTCTCGGCCTCGACCTGGTCGTGGATGCTCAACAGCGACTCCGGCATCGTCAACGCCGCGCTCGGTGTCCTCGGGGTGGACCCGGTCAACTGGCTCACCTCGCCGCAGTGGTCGCTGGTCTCGGTGATCATCGCGAACATCTGGATCGGCGTGCCGTTCAACCTGGTGGTGCTCTACAGCGGGCTGCGCGCGATCCCGGGCGAGATCTACGAGGCGGCGGCGCTGGACGGCGCGTCCGGCTGGTCGACGTTCTGGCGGGTCACGTTCCCGCTGCTGCGGCCGGTCTCGGCGATCACCCTGCTGCTCGGGCTGGTCTACACCCTCAAGGTCTTCGACATCATCTGGATCATGACCAAGGGCGGGCCGACCGACTCGTCCACGACGCTGGCCACCTGGTCGTACCGGTTGAGCTTCGGCAACCTGCTGCCGGAGTTCGGTCCCGGCGCCGCGGTCGGCAACCTGCTGATCGTGATGGCCCTGGTGTGCGGGCTGATCTACATCCGGATCCAGCGGCGGCAGGCATGACCCGGCCCGTGAAGACCGGCATCGGGATCGTGCTGACGGCGATCATGCTGTTCCCGGTCTACTGGATGATCAACGTGTCGTTCACCAAGGACACCGACATGCGGGCCAGCCCCCCGCACGTGTTCCCGTTCGACGCCACCCTCGAGGGCTACCGCGCGGTGCTGGACCAGCAGCTGCCGTACCTCGGCACCAGCCTGCTCGTCGGGCTCGGCACCGTCCTGCTCACCGTCGTGCTGTCCGCCCCGGCCGGCTACTCGCTGGCCAAACTGCGCCCGCGCGGCGGCGGCGCGCTCAGCTTCGTGCTGCTGATCGCCCAGATGATCCCCGGGATCATCATGGCGATGGGCTTCTACGCCATCTATCTCAAGGCCGGCGTGCTCAACAGCACGGCCGGACTGATCCTGGCCGACTCGACCATCGCCGTGCCGTTCGGCGTGCTGATCTTCACCGCGTTCATGTCCGGCATCCCGGACGAGCTGACCGCGGCCGCCACCGTGGACGGTGCCGGACCGCTGCGCACCTTCTGGTCGGTCGTGCTGCCGGTCAGCCGCAACGCCGTGGTCACCGTCTCGCTGTTCGCGTTCCTGTGGGCCTGGTCGGACTTCGTCTTCGCCACCACGCTGGCCGGCGGGGCCGACCACCAGCCCATCACGCTCGGCATCTACCGCTACATCGGCAACAACAACCAGCAATGGAACGCCATCATGGCCACCGCCGTGGTCGCCTCCATCCCCGCGACGCTGCTGCTCATCCTGGCGCAGCGTTACGTGGCCGCCGGCGTCACGGCCGGCGCCGTCAAGGACTGAGGACAATCCCGATGACCGAACCCACCCGTTCCGCCGGTCCCGTCGCGCCCACCGCCCGGGCCGTGGCCGCACTGCACCCGCTGCCGGCGGACGCCGTCCACCTCTCGCCGACCGGCCTGCTCGGCGGCTGGCAGGCCCGCAACGCCGCCGCCACCCTGCCGCACTGCGTCGACAGCCTCGACACGGCGGGAAATCTGGCCAACCTGCGCCGGGTCGTCGGCGACGGGCCCGCGGCTTTCGCCGGCATGTGGTTCGCCGACACCGACGTCTACAAGACGCTGGAGGCCGCGGCCTGGGAGCTCGGCCGGACCGGCACCCTGAGCCCGCGGCTGTCCGGTTTCCTGGCCGACACGGCGTCGCTGCTGGAGAAGGCCCAGGATCCGGACGGCTACCTGGACTCCTACTACCAGACCGACCACCGCGACCGGCAGTGGACCGAGCTGCACTTCAGCCACGAGATGTACTGCGCCGGGCACCTGATCCAGGCGGCCGTCGCGGCCGCCCGGGCGCCGGGCGCCGACGCGGCGGCCGTCCAGCAGCTGGTCGGGGTGGCCCGCCGCTTCGCGGACCTGCTGGTACGGCGGTACGGCCCGGACGGCACCGAGGCGATCTGCGGCCACCCCGAGATCGAGACCGCCCTCGTGGAGCTGTACCGGCTCACCGGCCACGAGCCGTACCTCGATCTGGCGGCACGCTTCGTCGACCGGCGCGGGCACGGCCTGATCGAGCCGGACAAGCTGGGACCGCGCTACTACCAGGACCACCAGCCGGTCCGGACGGCCGACGAGGTCACCGGGCACGTCGTACGCCAGCTCTACCTGCTGGCCGGCGCGGTCGACGTGGCCGTCGAGACCCACGACAGCGAGCTGCTGACGGCGGCCGAACGGCTGTGGGACTCGGCGCTGAGCAGCAAGACCTACCTCACCGGCGGACAGGGCTCCCGGCACCGCGACGAGTCCTTCGGCGACCCGTACGAGCTGCCCCCGGACCGGGCCTACGCCGAGACCTGCGCGGCGATCGGCAGCTTCCAGTGGGCCTGGCGGCTGCTGCTGGCCACCGGCCGCGCCCGGTACGCCGACGAGATGGAACGGCTGCTGCACAACGGCATCGCCGGCAGCACCGGGGTCGACGGCACCTCGTTCTTCTACTCCAACCCGCTGCAGCTGCGCACCGGCCACGACGGCTCACACGAGGACGCGCCCTCGCAGCGGCTGGGCTGGTACTCGTGCGCGTGCTGCCCGCCGAACCTGGCCCGGCTGATGGCGTCCCTGCACGCGTACCTGGCCACCGGCGACGAGAGCGGCCTGCAGCTGCACCTGTACGCCACCGGCACGTTCGGCCCGGTCGACGTGAGCACCCGTTACCCGTGGGACGAGCAGATCACGATCTCGCTCACCGAGGACGCGGCGACACCGTGGACGCTGGCCCTGCGGGTGCCGTCCTGGTGCGCCGACGCGCGGCTCACCGTCAACGGCGAGCCCGACGCGACCGCCGCCGAGGACGGCTACCTGCGGCTGACCCGGGCCTGGCGGACCGGCGACCAGGTGGTCCTCACCCTGGCGATGCCGCCCCGGCTGGTGCGGCCCCACCCCCGGATCGACGCGGTACGCGGCACAGCGGCGCTCACCCGCGGCCCGCTGGTCTACTGCCTGGAACACGCCGACGTGTCCCTGCCCGGCGTGGTCCTCGAGGACCTCACTCTGGACCCGGCCCGGCCGGTCGAGGTCGTGCACCGCGAGGACGCCCTCGCCCCGGTGACCCTGCTGGCCCCGGTCCTGGCCCGCCCCGCCGAAGAGGTCCCGCTCTACCGCACCGGGCCGCAGGACGAGCCGCCGGCCACCACGCCCGGCGCCGTCGCGGCCATCCCCTACTTCCTGTGGGCCAACCGGGCCCCCGGACCCATGCGGGTCTGGATCCCCACGGCACCACCGGAGGCATGACCCGCTCCTCCCCCTCCCCCACGATCGAGGTGCACACCGTGCGACACCGAAGAACCGCAGCCGCCGCCCTCACCGTCCTCACGCTCGCCGCCGCCGGCGCGCTGGCGGGCCCGGCCCAGGCGGCCGGCAACACCCTCACCGTCAACGTCGGCACCCCCGTCCGGCCCGTCACCCACGTGGCGTCCGGCGGTCTCTACGCCGTGGACACCGGCACCAAGCCGCCGCTGGAGCAGCTGTACCCGCTGCGGCTCAACCACCTGACCCAGCCGCCGCCCGGCGTCCAGCAGCTCGGCAACGGCGCCACCCAGCCGTGCTGCGACGGCCTGCTCGTCGCCGGGAAGGTCACCAGCGCGGGCGCCCAGCAGTTCCTGCGCATGCCCGACATCTACCCGAACTTCCCGTACCGCTGGGTGAGCTGGACCGACTGGGAGGCCAAGGTCCGCACGATGGTGCAGGCCCGGCTCAACGCCACCGGCACCACCAACATCGACGGCTGGGAGCTGTGGAACGAGCCGGACTGGACCTGGAACACCGCCGCCGCGGGGGCGTTCACCGCCGGGTGGACCCGCACCCACCGGCTGATCCGTTCCCTGGACACCCTCACCCCGATCGTCGGGCCCAGTCACTCGTACTACAACCACAACTGGATGGTCGAGTTCCTCACCAACGCCCGGGACACCAACACGCTGCCGGACGTGATCGTGTGGCACGAGCTCGGCAACGACGACTACCTCAACGTCGGGGCCCACGTCGCCGACTACCGGGCGGTCGAGCGGTCGCTGGGCATCTCCCCCCGGCCGATCTCGATCAACGAGTACGCCGCACCGAGCCAGGTCGACATCCCGAGCGTCGCGGTGCACTACATGGCGGTCTTCGAGCGGCACGGCATCCGGTCCGCCGAACGCGCGTACTGGTACGAGGCGGGCACCGTCAACGGCTTGCTGCACAACAACGCGCCGACCGCGTCGTACTGGGCCTACAAGTGGTACGGCGACATGGCGGGCACCATCGTGCAGACCGTGCCGGGCTCGTGGCTCGAAGGCGTCGCCGCGTACGACCCCACGCGTCGCTTCGTCAACGTGGTGCTCGGCGGCGACAGCGGCAACAACACCGTACGGGTCAACGGGCTCGGCGCGCTCGGGTCCCAGATACGGGTGACGCTGTCGCGTACCAACACCACCGGGCGCACCACCAACCAGAGCGCCCCGGTCACTGTCTCCGCGACGACGTACAACGTCGTCAACGGCAGCATCAGCGTGCCCGTCAACGGGATGGACGCGCTGGCGGCGTACCAGCTGCTCATCACCCCGGCGAGCGGGGCCGCCACGTGGCAGCAGCGCTACGAGGCCGAGAACGCCACGGTCGTCAACGCCAACCGGTTCTCCTCCGGCTCCGCCTCCAACGGCGGCTACGTCGGGCAGATCGACGGCTCGGCGACCGCGCGGGACCAGTCGTTCGTCGACTTCCTCGTGAACGTGCCGGCTGCCCGGGCGTACACGATGACCATCGGCTACGCCAACGGGACCGGCGCGACCGCCACCCACGGCCTGGCCTACAACGGCGGCGCCTGGAGCACCGTCAGCTATCCACCGACAGCCGCCTGGGGCACCTTCGGCGCGACGGTGAACACGACCGTCAACCTGCGCGCCGGCTACAACGTCATCCGGCTGGCCAAGGGCGCACCGCAACTCAGCGCCCGCACCGGCTACGCCGAGCTCGACTACGTGCAGCTGAGCTGACCGGTGCCGGTGCCGGGTCCACCGCGGTGGACCCGGCGCCGGTGCACGGTAGGTTCTCAGCATGCCCCGGCAGCGTCCCGTCACCATCCGCGACGTGGCTGCCCTGGCCGGGGTCTCGGTGGGCACCGCCTCCAAGGCTCTCAACGGGCGCGGCTCGCTGCGCGCCGACACCGTCGACCGGGTCCGCCAGGCCGCGGCCCGGCTCGACTTCCGGCCCAGCCAGGCGGCCCGTGACCTGCACGCCGGGCGCACCTACACGGTCGGCATGATCACCACGGACACCATCGGCCGGTTCAGCATCCCGCTGCTGATCGGCGCGGAGGACACCCTGGGCGGCGGCCAGATCTCCGTCCTGCTGTGCGATGCCCGCGACGACCCGATCCGCGAGCAGCACCACCTCAAGGTGCTGCTGGGCCGCCGGGTCGACGGCATCATCGTGACCGGCCGCCGGGCCGGGACCCGGGCTCCGATCGGCGGGCCCGCCGGCGTGCCGGTCGTCTACGCCTTTTTGGCCTCGGCCGACCCCGCCGACTGCTCGATCGTCCCGGACGAGGCGGGCGGCGCCCGCCAGGCGGTCGACCACCTGCTGACCGTCGGACGCCGGCGCTTCGTGCACATCACCGGCCCGGAACACCACCACTCCGCCCGGGTACGCGCCGACGCGACCACCGCCCGCCTCAGCGAGGCCGGCCTCGACCTGATCACCGCCCCGATGTACGGCGAGTGGAGCGAGGCCTGGGGACGTCAGGCGGCCGGCATCCTGCTGGCCCAGGGCGTGCGGTTCGACGCGGTGATCGGCGGCAACGACCAGATCGCCCGCGGCGCCGGCGACGCCCTGCGCGAGGCCGGCCGGCCGGTCCCCGCCGAGGTGGCCCTGACCGGCTTCGACAACTGGGACGTCATGGCCCTGGCCAGCCGGCCCACGCTCACCAGCGTCGAGATGGACCTGGAGGGCCTGGGCCGGGCCGCGGCGGGCCTGCTGCTCGAAGCCATCGACGGTGTGGCCCGGCCCGGCGTGCACACCCACCCGGCCAAGCTGGTGATCCGGGACTCGACGGTGGCGTCCTGACCGGCCCGGATCCCGGCCCGGCTGCCTGACCGGCCGGATGCTTGTACATTGCAGGGATGGACGACGTCGGGCCCGACCTCGATGCGCTCTGCCGGGCCGTCCGCGACCTGGTCGAGGCCCAGCAGCGCCTGATCGAGGCGCTCAGCGCGCGAGGCATCCTCGACGACAGGGCCAGCGGGATGCTGGCGCACCTCGACCAGCTCAAGGCCGAGGCCGACGAGGCCCGCAGACTCGCCACCCACCCCGTCAGCCGATGCCCCTGATCCACTGTGGCCCTGTCCTGACGCGCTCTCCGTCAGGTCCGGTCATGGAAGACGCCGTCGAGCACCAGATCGATCGAACGGTCCGCGGCGGCCCGGTCCTCGGTGCCCTCGGCGACGCCCTGCACCATCGCCAGTAGCAGCAGCAGGTCGGCCGGGGTGACGTCGCTGCGCACGTACCCCTGGGTCTGCGCCCGCCGCAACGGTTCGGCCAGGGCGGCCGGCAAGCGCTGCTGATACCGGTCCCGGGCACCGGGATCGATGCGCCGGGCGAGCAGGACGAGCGGGCGCATGGCGACCAGGTTGTGCAACACCTCGCGCAGCAGGTCGCGGAACAACGACGGCCGGCAGGCGTCGCCGGCGGTGCAGGTCTCGAGCCGCTGCAGGTGGTGGGCGACGACCGCGGCGGCCGGCGCGGACCGGTCGGGAAAGTGCCGGTACAGGGTGGCCTGGCCGACGCCGGCGCCGGGCCATCTCCGGCATCGCGATGACGGATCCGCCACGAGAATGTCACCACCTTCAATTTCTCGGTACCGCTTCCTACGCTGCCGCCACCGAACCACCGCTGCCCTCCCATTGCAGCTCACCACCGGTGCGCGCCGAGCCGTCGTCACGTGTGCCACCGCGACCCACCCCCACCGGCGACATCGTCCTGTCCCGAGGAGTGCGCACGGCCGCACGTCGCTTCCCCCTGCCCACCTGCCTGCTGGCCGCGCTGGCCGGCACCGTCCTGACCATCGCCGTCCCCGCTCCGGCCGCCGCAGCCACCCGCGCCGCTGCCCACCCGCCTGCCGCCGCCGCGCTCGGCGGCCCGGTCAGGGCCGCGTCGGTGGCCACCACCGGGCCCCGGTTCGTCGACCTCCCCACCGGCGGGCCGGTCCTCAAGGCCAACGTCGTCGTGTCCTACACGCCGCGCGGCTGGTGGTTCTCCGGCGGAGAGATCAACACAGCCGGTCCCGCCGACATGGCCGACCTGTCCACGGTCATCGACTGGACGATCGCCAACACCGCCACGGACCCGGCCCGCATCGGCGCGGCCGGCATCTCCTACGGCGCAGGGCTCAGCCTGCTCGGCTCGGCGTTCGACCGGCGCATCCGGGCGGTGGCCATGATGAGCGGCTGGACCGACCTGAGCCAGTCGCTGTATGCCGACTCGACCCGGCACCGGCAGGCCCCCGGGCTGCTGAAGGTGGCGGCCGACCTGCTCGGCCACCCGGGCCCCGAACTGACCGGCAAGCTCGGCGACTTCGCGGCCGACCGCAACGTCGACGAGGTGCTGGCCTGGTCCCGGACCCGCTCGGCAGCGACCTACCTCGACGCCATCAACGCGAACCGCCCGGCGGTGCTGATGGCCAACGCGTGGGGTGACTCGTTCTTCCCGCCGAACCAGCTGGTCGACTTCTTCGGCCGGCTGACCGGGCCGAAGCGCCTGGAACTGCGCCCCGGCGACCACGCGATCGCCGAACTCACCGGCATCCTGGGCCTGGACAACGAGGTCTGGACCGGCGTGTTCCGCTGGTTCGACCAGTACCTGGCCGGCGTCGACACCGGCATCGCGGCCGAACCGCCGGTGCTCATCAAGCCGTACAACGCGGACACCGAGAGCTATGCGGCGTGGAGCGCGCTGAACACCTCGACCCGCCGTTACGGCCTGGGCCAGATCCGCAAGCTGGACGGAACGGGTCTGCTGGGCGGCGCACCGAGCACGGGCTGGACCAAGACTATCCCGACGGACGCGAACACCACGGCGGACGGCGGAGCCGTGCTCATCACCAACGGGCTGGCCGCCTTCACCGGCCGGCCACCGGAGATCTGGCTGCCGACGGTCAGCCGCGCCCGCGCGGGCGTCTGGGCCGCCGGACGCCCGCGACCCCGCAACGGATCCGCGGCATCCCGGAACTCCACCTCGAACTGAGTGGCACAGCGCCGCGGGGCACGCTCGTGGCCTACCTGTACGACCTGGACGCGCTCGGCAACGCCGGACTGATCACTCACGCCCCGACGACGTGGCTGGGTCCCGGCGGCGGTGACCGGAGTGTGGACCTGGCCCTGCCGGCCACCGCGTTCGACCTGCCGGCCGGCCACTCCCTCACCCTGGTCGTCGACACGGTCGATCCCCTGTACTACGACGAGAACGCCCCGGACGACACGGTCACCATCGGCGGCGGCTCCTACCTCGACCTGCCCTTGAAGTAGTCCCGCCGCGAGCGCTGGCGCTCTCACCTCGGTGACGCCGGCGCTCGTGCGTCCCCCGGCACAACCGCTCAGGCATCCTAGGAACCTGGCCTGATGATTGGCCGGGTCGTGCCGTGAGGCCCCGACCGTCGACCTCACCAGCGTGGTCGTGCTGAGGCATACTCGGGCGTCATGGGCTTCCGAGAGGAATGGCAGGACCTGGTGCCGGACGCCGGGCGGATTCCCGACATCGGGGTCGCGGTCGGCGGGATCGACGGTGATATCTGGACCGCCGGCCCGGACCTGGTGTTTCCGGCCTGCTCGATCAGCAAGCACGTCGCCGCGTTCGGCACGCTACGGCTGGTGGCGGACGGGACTCTCGACCTCGACACCGACGTCAACGCCTACCTGTCCGCCTGGCAGCTGCCGGGATCCGGGACGGTGACCGTACGCCAACTGCTGGCCCACACCGCGGGACTGACCGAGAACTGGTACCCCGGATACACCTCCGGCGAAGCCGTGCCCACCCTGCCGCAGATCTTGCGGGGCGAACCACCGGCCAACACCCCCGCGGTCCGCCGCGAACTGACGCCCGGCACCGAGTTCCGCTATTCGGGCAGCCACTACGCCGTCCTCGAGCAGCTCCTGACCGACGTCACCGGGACGCCGTTCGCCACGCTGATGGCGACGCTCGTCCTGACGCCGGTCGGCATGACCGACAGCAGCTTCGACCAGCGATTCCCTTACGAGCAGAGGGATCGCGCCGCCCGTGGCCACCGAGGCGGCACTCCTGTGCCCGGCGGCTGGCAGACGCAGCCGGAGCTGGCCGCGGCCGGGCTGTGGAGCACCCCGGCCGACCTGGTGCGGCTGGAGCTGGAGCTCAGCCGGGCCGCCGCCGGCGAATCCGCCCTCCTGACCGGAGACCTGGCCGCGCAGATGCTGACACCGCAGGTGCCCGGCGGGTTCGGTCTGGGCGCCGAGGTCCGCGACGGATCCTTCGGCCACACCGGCCAGAACACCGGCTTCAGCTGCTTCTCCTTCGCCTGGCCGGCGTCGCGCACGGCGGTCGCCGTCATGACCAACGCCGACGACTGCAGCGACACGCTGTTCGCGCTGATCGAACTGGCCGGCCGCCACTACGGCTGAGCAGAGCTCTCAGGCCGCCACGCAGGGCTCCGGGGCTCCCCCGGCCGCATAGGTCCGCACCGCGCCCAGGGCCTCACCGACAGTCGCGACCCTGGCCGTGACGAGCCCCGGCACCGCGTTCCGGACCGCCTCGGCGCAGTTCGCCTCGGGCACCAGGAACAGCTCGGCCCCCGCCGCCCGGGCACCGAGGAGTTTCTGCGGGACGCCGCTGATCGGCCCGACCGCACCGGCCTCGTCGACCGTTCCGGTGCCGGCGATGATCCGCCCGCCCGTGAGGTCGGCCGGGGTCAGCTTGTCGATGATGCCCAGGGTCAGCATCAGCCCCGCGCTGGGCCCGCCGATCTCGTCCACGTCGACCTTCACCTCGACGGACGGAGAGCCCAGCTCCCGCCGGGCCGCCTGCTCAGCGTTGCGCACCGACGAGGCGAACAGCTCAGCGTTGTGCCGGTCGACCTGCTCGGCGCTCTGCCCGGCCGGGTAGACCCGGCTGCGCGGCGCCACCGCCCGGTCGCCGTCGAACCAGGCCTCCACTGCTTCCCGCAGCCCGACCTCGGTGTCCACCAGTACGGTGGTCAGCCGCAACTGCCCCGCGGAGCCGAAGGCCTGCCCGCCGGTCACCGCGATGACCTGAGCACCCTCGTGACTGCCCAGCGTGTCCACCGTGGGCCCCGGCTCCAGCACAACGAACGGCAGCGGCCAGAACCGGATCCCGGCGCCCAGCAGCACGGTGACCACCGCACCCGCGACGAGCGCTACGCCACGACGTCTCATGCCCGGGAGCGTATCGAGGCCGGCGTCACCAGGATCACGCCGGTGACAGCGGCCAGACCCGCGGCCACGGCCCAGGCCACCGCGGTGCCGGACCCGCCGACGGTCGCGGCCAGCAGGAGCAGCGCGGCGACCCCGACGGCCGTTCCCAGCTGCGCGCCGGTGTTGAGGACACCGGTGGCCGTACCGCTGAGGGTGTCGGCCACGTCGGTGCCGATCGCCGTGCCCGCGACCGAGGCCACCCCGAGGCCGATGCCGGTCACCGCGACCCCGGCCACCACGCCCGCGACACTGCCGTAGGTCAGTACCAGCAGGAGGTTGCCGGCGGCGATCCCGGCCAGGCCGGCAGCGGCCAGCCGGCGGACGGACAACCGGGCGCCGAGCGGCTTGGTCAGCGCCGAACCCACCACGACCCCCAGGCTGAACGGGACCAGCGCCAGTCCCGCCCCCACGGCGGAGACGCCCAGCTCCTGCTGCAGTGACAGGGTGGCGAGCACCCCGGTCGAGCTGGTGGTCGCGGTGTTGACGAAGGACACCGCGGCTCCCGTACGCAGGTTCGCCGAGGCGAACGCCGCCCGCGGCACGAGGGGCGCGCTGACCCGGCGCTGGTGGATGACGAAGACCGCCCCGGCGGCCAGGCCCGCGACGACCAGCAGCGCGCCGGCCGTCCGGGCGTGCGGATTCTCCAGCGTGGACGCCCCCACGATGAGGGCCATCACCGCGCCGGTCAGCAGGGCGGCGCCGATCAGGTCCAGGCGCACCGGCTCGCGCTCGCCCGGCGAGGGCGGGATCACCAGCCGGACGGCCGCCACCAGGATGAGGCCGACCGGCAGGTTCACCCAGAAGACGGCCCGCCAGTCGAACACGTCCGTGAGCACCCCGCCGACCAGCAGCCCCAGCGCGCCCGCGGCGGCACCGCTGGCACTCCAGGCCGCCAGCGCACCGCGGCGGTCGTCCGGGTCGGGGCTCGCGTCCAGCAGGAGCCGCAGCGCGGACGGGACGCTGATCGCCGCCGCCGCGCCCTGCAGCCCGCGGGCCGTGACCAGCTGGACCACCTCCTGGGCGCTCGCGCCGACCAGGCTGACCAGCGCGAAGGACGCGCAGCCGAACAGCAGGACGCGGCGGTGCCCGTACCGGTCCCCCAGCCGGGCGCCCAGCACCAGCAGGCCGCCGAAGAACATCGCGTAGACGGTCGCCAGGACCGGGGTGGCGGCGGGCGGCGCCGACACGCCCGACAGCATGGCCGGCAGCGCGGTGATGCCGCTGGTCACGCCGAGCACATCGACGAACTGGATGCCGCAGAGCACAGCCACGGCGCGGCGGGAGCCTCCTGCCATGATCTGCACGCTACCTCGAAGCGTTCCGATGTCCAGGGAAGGTGGTCCGGGGCGGCCGGAACGTTGCCCGCCGTCCGGAAGTTTCTTCGAGATCCCGATCGCATTGCCCGCGCCCGGCACCGGCCTCTACGGTCATCGCGGCGGACCGGGTTGATCGCGGACAGGGAGGCGGTGCCGATGACTGACGACGGCTCCGGCTTCCTCGCGTTCTTCGAGCGTCAGCACGTCGAGCTGTCCCGGCTGGCGTACCTGCTGACCGGTGACGCGGCCGGGGCCGACGACCTGGCCGCCGATGCCCTCGGCCAGGTGCGGCGGAACTGGTCCCGGATGGGCGACGACCCGGCGGCCCACGCCCGGGGCCTGGTGGCCACGCTGGCCCGCGGCCGCGAACGACGGCTGCTGCTGCCCGGCCCGGGCCGCCGCGACGCGGCCGGGGCGATGGACCTGCCGGGTGCGCTGCGCCGGTTGCCGCACCGGCGCCGGGTCTGTGTCGTGCTCCGGTACGCGTCCGGCCTCACCGACGACGAGGTGGCGCGGGCACTCGGCATCTCCCCCGCGACCGTACGACGCCGGACGGCCAAGGGCGTGCGCCGGCTGACCGAGCTGCTCGGCGGCTCCCTGGCGAGCACCGGTCCCGGCCGCTGGGAGGCGGCCCGATGAGGAGCTATCCGGAGCTCTCGGAGCACGAGCTGCGTACCCGGTTGGGTGGTCTGGCGACCCAGCACGAGCCGGACCGCGCCGCCATGCTGCACCGGGTCGCGCAGCACCGCGTCGGTCCGCCGGTCGCGGAGCGGCGGCCCGCCGGCCAGGCCGTACGGCTGGCCGGTTCCGCGCTGGCCGTGGCCACCATTCTCGGGGTCGGCGGGATGGCCCGCTGGGCCATGGCCGACGGCCCGGAGCCCGGCGTCACCCCCGTGCCGGCCGCCTCGGCGCCGGCAGCGACGACCGCGACCACCGCACCCTTGAACGGGGGGCCGTCGCCCGGAGCACCATCGTCTCGGGCATCGGTGAACGCCCGATCAGCGGCGGCGAAGGACGACCGGCGGCGGGACGCCATCTGGGCCGACGGCTCGATCAACCCGAACAGCGACGACACCGAGGGGCGCAGCGACATCACGCTCAAGCTCCGCGAGCCGGTGCGCGCGCTGGAGCTCACCGTCCGGGTCGCGCCGACCGCCGGGCTCACCGATCAGGGCAGCACGCACGACGTCACCGGCGCCACGATCGAGACCACCGCGGTCCGTGAGAAGGACGCGCTGGTCTACCACTTCAGGCTGGCCGGCGGCGCCACCCTGCGCCCGGGCACCTACGTCTTCACCGCGAAGTACGGCTACGACAACGAGGGCGGCCGGGACGCCGGTGACGACAGCTACTCGGTGCGCGCCGAGACATCGGAAGGCGGCGCCGAGCTGCGGCTCCGGGGCGACTTCTTCTGAGGTGTCACTCCGTCACCGGCTCCGGTTCGGGCACCGGGTCCGGCTGCGGCTCCGGCTCCGGATCGCTGAGCTGCTCGCGCAGGTAGTTCCAGAACACGGCGATCAGCGCGGCGACCGGCACCGCCAGCAGCGCGCCCACGATCCCGGCCAGGCCGCTGCCCAGCGTCACCGCGAGCAGCACCACCGCGGCGTGCAGGCCGAGGCCGCGGCTCTGCACCATCGGCTGGAACACGTTGCCCTCGAGCTGCTGCACCGCCACGATGATGGCCAGAACGATCAGCGCGTCGGTGGGCCCGTTGAAGACCAGGGCGATCAGCACGGCGACCAGCCCGGCGAAGAGGGCACCGACGATCGGCACGAACGCCGTCACGAAGGTCAGCACCGCCAGCGGGAGCACGAGCGGCACCCCGACGACCCACAGACCGAGGCCGATGAACACGGCGTCGAGCAGGCCGACGAACGCCTGGGAACGGACGAACGCGCCGAGGGTGTCCCAGCTGCGCGCGGCGACCGTGGGCACGTCCGTGGCGAGCCGGCCGGGCAGCTGCCGGGTCAGCCAGGGCAGGAAGCGCGGCCCGTCCTTGAGGAAGAAGAACATCAGGAAGATGGCCAGCACGGTGGTGACGATGCCGTTGACCACGGTGCTCACGCCGGTGACCGTCGCGGTGACGATGCTGCCGACGCTGTTCTGGATCCGGTCGATCGCCGTGTCGAAGGCCGTGGTGACATCGTCGGCGCCGAAGTTCAGCGGCGGCCCGGCGGCCCACTCCCGGATCTGCTGGATGCCGTCGACCACGCCCTTGGCCAGCTCACTGGACTGCGACACGACCGGCACCACGATCAGCACGATCACGCCGATGGCGACCAGCAGGGACACCAGGGTCACGGTGGTCGCGGCCAGCGCGGGATGCCAGCGGTGCCGGCGCAGGAAGCGGGCCAGCGGCCAGGTCAGCGTGGTCAGCAGCAGGGCCACCACCAGCGGCCAGATCACCGACCACATCTTGCCCAGCAGCCACAGCGCCACCCCGGTCATCACCAGGAGCACCAGCACCTGCAGGGATATCCGGGCCGACGTGCTCAGGGCGGCCCGGGTCTTCGTGGAACTCAACGTTGCCGGCATGCGATCACCCTAGGGATCTACCCCCCGCGTGCGCATGATGAAACGCCCGCCGGGATCAGCCCTTGTCGGCCCCGGCGGTCAAACCCTCGGTCAGCAGCCGTTCGGCGGCGAAGAACAGCACCACGATGGGCAGGGTCAGCACCACCGATCCGGCCATCAGGACCGTCTTGCTCACCTCGATACCACCGGAGAGCTGGGCCAGGCCCAGCGACACGGTCCAGTCGTTGCGGTCCTCGACCAGGAACAGCAGGGCGAACAGGAACTCGTTCCAGGCGATCATGAAGACGTACAGGGCGTTGGCCATCACCGCGGGCGCCGCCAGCGGCAGGATCACCTTGCGGATGGTCTGCAGGCGGGAGTAGCCGTCGACCGCCGCGGCCTCCTCCAGGCTCACCGGGATCGTCGCCAGGTAGTTGCGCAGCATGTAGATCGACACGGGCACGGTCTGAGCGATGTAGACGATGGTCAGGCCAGCCAGCGAGCCGCGCAGGCCGAGCCGGGTGAAGAGCACGAACAGCGGGATGGCCAGCAGGATCGAGGGGAAGAGGTAGACCGACAGGAACAGGAAGTGCACCTGGCGCCGGCCGACGAAACGCAGGCGGCTGACCGCGTACGCGCCCGGGATGGAGACCAGCAGGGTCAGTGCCGTGGCGGCGATGGAGACCAGCGCCGAGTTGGTGAGGAAGCGCAGGAATCCCTGGCCGCCGCGGCCCGCCGGGGTCAGCACCTCCCGGTACGTCGAGGTGGTCCATTCGGCCGGCCCGACCCAGAGCTTGCCCGGGTTCTGCAGCACCTCCTCGATCGGGCGCAGCGAGAGCAGCAGCATGTAGAGGAACGGGAACAGCGTCGCCACGACGAGCACGGCGATGACGACCCGGCGCAGGACCCCGAACACCCGGGTCTCGACGGCAGCGCGGTCCATCAGTTCTCCTCCTCGCCTTCCACTCGTGGCGCCATGAACTTCAGGTAGACGACGAGCAGGACGATGAGCCCGGCGGCCAGCACCAGCGCCTGCGCCGAGGCGGCCCCGATGTCGAAACGCGCGGTGAGGAACTGGTAGACCCGGACGCTGACCACTTCCGTGCCGGCCCCGCCGCCGGTCAGCAGGTAGACGTCGTCGAACTTGTTGAACGTCATGATGAAACGCAGCACGGTCAGCAGGGCGATGACCGGGCCGAGCTGGGGCAGCAGGATGTGGCGGAAGATCTGGGTGGGCGCGGCGCCGTCGACCAGGGCCGCCTCCTCCAGGTCACGCGGGACCGCCTGCAACCGGGCGAGCAGGAACAGGAAGGCGAACGGGAAGTACCGCCACGCCTCGAAGGCGATGACCGTCAGCAGGGCCAGCGGGACGTGGAAGTGCCAGCCGAACAGCGACGCCTCGTACTCGCGCTGGCTCAGGAAGGCGATCGGGCGGTCCCAGCCCAGGAAACGCGTGCCCCAGTTGTTGGCGATGCCGAACTGGGGGCTGAGCATGATCTCCCAGACGAAGGTCACCGCCACCACCGGTGCCACGTACGGCAGCAGCACCGAGGCGCGGACCATCGTGCGGCCGCGGAAGCGCCCGCGCAGGGCCAGCGCGGCGATCAGGCCGAACAGGATCGAGAAGAAGGTCGCCCCGATCGTGTACGCCAGCGTGGTCCACAGCGACGACCAGAAGCCGGGCGAGGTCAGCACCAGCTCGAGGTTGGCCCAGGTGTACTCGCCGAAGAAGCCGGCCCGGCGCAGGTTGATCAGCCGGATCCGCTGGAAGGCCAGCATGACCGTCCACAGGATCGGCAGCACCACGACGACCAGCACCACGATCAGGGTGGGCGACAGGTAGATCAGCCCGGCCCGGTTCTCCTGCTGCCGCCGGGTCAGCGGCCGTCTCCCCGGCTTGTCCTTCGCCGGGGAAACGGCCGTGGGCGGCCGGGTCGCGACCATTACTCGAGCGACTTCTGGATGCTCTTGACGTCGTCGGCGGCCCGCTTGGCCGCTCCCGCCGCGTCCAGCTCGCCGCCGGCCAGGGCGTTGACCGCCTTCGGTACGGGCAGCTCCCCCAGCGTCGCCCCGACCAGCGCGCCCTGTTTCTGGGGGAAGCCCCAGCGCTGGAAGGTGTCCGGGCTGTTCTGCAACGCGGTGATGACGTCCTTGGCGTAGACGTCACCGAGCGGCTTCTTGGTGTCCACCCCGGCCGGCAGGTCGTTCCACGCGGTGGTGAACTTGGTGGCCTCCTGCTGGGTGCCCTTGCGGACCGGGAACTTGCCCTCCGGCGCGATGCCCAGCCAGTCGGTGTAGCCCTCGTTCATCATGTACTGCACGAACTTCTTGGCCGCCTCGGTGTTCCCGCCGTCCTTGGTGATGGTCCAGCTGGTGATCTCGCCGAACTGCGACGGCTTGCCCGCGGGCCCGGCGATCGCGGTGACGATGCCGCTGTTCTTGGCCAGGTACGCCGGGTCGGCCTTGCACTGGGCGCAGGTCGGCAGCGCGTCCTTGCGCAGGCCGGCCATCTCGTCGAGCAGGAACGAGGACCAGACCACCATGGCGGCCTTGCCGGAGAAGTACGTCGCGCGGGTGGTGTCCACGTCCTGCGCCCCGGGCACCGAGAAGTTCCGGACCAGGTCGCCGTACAGCTGGAAGGTCTGCACGCACTGCGGCGAGTCCAGGGTGACGGTCTTGTTCGCGTCGACCAGCTCGCAGCCGTTGCCCAGGGCCATGTTCTCGAAGGTCTGCTCGGTGAACGCGTCGTTGCCGATGGTGGACAGGCTGATCCCGGCGATGTCCTTGGAGTTGAGCTGCTGCGCCGCCTGCCGGATCTTGTCGTACGTGTCGGGCGCGGCCAGGCCGGCCTTGTCGAAGAGGTCCTTGCGGTAGAAGAGCAGCTGGGCCCAGCCGTCGGAGGGGATGGCCAGCTGCTTGCCGTCCTGGCCGGTCAGCTCCAGCGCGCGGGGCGAGAAGGTGCCGGTGCCGAGCGCGTCCACGACGGCCTTGCTGGCCTCGGTGTCGATCAGGTCGTTGGTGGACATCTGCGCGACCGCGCCCAGCGGCAGGGCACCGACCACGTCGGGCAGCGTGCCGGCGGCCGCGGCCGAGGTGATCAGGCTGCTGAACTGGTTCTCGTCCGTCGCGACGATCTTGACCTTGACGCCGCTCGCGGCGGTGAACTTGTCGGCGATGGCCTGGGTCGCCTGCACCCGGTCGGTCTGGTTCTCCAGGCTCCACACGGTCAGGGTGCCGCCGCCGTCGCTGTCCCCGCCGCCGTCGTCGCTGCAACCGGTCAGCGCGGCGGTGACGAGCAGCGCGGCCGCGGGCAGCCGCCAGAACCGTCCATGATCGATCTTCACGAGATTTCCTCTCGGTGACGCATCGATGTCACTTGTTACCGACGCATCACATCAAGGACTTGACCACGGTGCAACCGCTGGCACCGGCAGTGCCGAGATCGGACACCCGCACGGCACCCGCCCTCGCCCTGAGCGCGCTGACCAGCGGTGCTGCCCGCGCCTCCGAGCCGGACGCCGCCGGTCAGCTCTCGGCCGGCCGGGTCGGGGGCCAGACGAGCGAGTCGTCCGGGATCGCGGGGTCGCACAGCGCCCGGTGGTCCCGGCCCGGCAGCATCCGGCCGGCCGCCACCACCAGCCGGGCCACCTCGATCGCCCCGTGCGCCTGGAAGTGGGTGTTGTCGGCGACCCCGGCGGGATAGTTCGGCGACGCGCCCGGGTCCAGCCAGAGGAAGTGGGTCTTGGTCGCCTCCGGGCCCAGGGCGCCCCAGCGGGCGAACGACAACGCGGTCAGGTCGATCAGCGGCGTACCGGTGTCCTCGGCCAGCGCCCGCATCGCCGCCGGATACTCCCCGTGCGACAGGTAGGGCACGCCCTCGGCGGTGAACCGCCGGCGCTCGACCGGGGTGACCAGCACGGGCCGGGCCCGGCGGGCCCGTGCGCCGTCCAGGTAGCGGCGCAGATACTCCTGGAACGTCGTCCAGGGCTCGGTGCCGCGGGCCGGGTCCTCGACCTTCTCGTCGTTGTGGCCGAAGGACACCAGCAGCACGTCGCCGGGCCGGATCGCGGCCAGGATGCGGTCGAGCCGGCCCAGCTCCGCGAAGCTCTTGGAGCTGGCGCCGGAGAGCGCCTCGTTGACCACCGCGACCTCCGGCCGCAGGAAGAGCGGGAGCGCCTGGCCCCAGCCCGCGCGGGGCACGTCCGCGAGGGCGTACGTGGCCGCGGTCGAGTCCCCCGCGACGAAGACCGTGTGCCGGGCCGGGCGGCGGCCGGCGGCGCCGGCCGGTCCGGTGATTCCCAGCCCACCGGCGACGGCACCGCCGAGCGCGGCCCGCAACAGCATCCTGCGATCGAGTTCCATGCCGCCATCAGATCAACCTTTGTCGATCCAGGCAAGCGCTTACCTACAGTCGGCGGGGGCCCACCCCATCCCCCCGGTTCGTGGGATGAGCACCCGCCGACCACCGACGGCAGCGGTCAGCGGACCAGCCGGACCGCCGGGTGCACCGCACTCGACCGGCTGAACAGCCGGGTCTGCCGGTCCTTCAGGTGCAGGTCGAAGAACGCCGCCTGGTACGCACGCGTCGCCGCCACCGCGGCGGCCGGGGACACCGTGCCGATCATCCCGGCGTGCGCGTCCGCGGGCAGCCCGAGCCCTCGCCGCACCTGCGGCAGCACCACCTGCAGATCGCTGCACCAGCCCAGGCCGCCACCGACGAGCTCCAGCTCCCGCCGCCAGCCGCGCAGCACCGACCACTGCCGGTCCCACATCGGGTTGGCCGCGCCGTACGCGCTGCCCGGCCGGATCGCCAGCACCGCGCGCGACAGCCCCTGCTCGACCACCGGCGCCAGCGGCAGCCAGCCCCCGTCGGCGGTCGGGAACCCGACGTCGGTGTCCCCGACCGCGCCGGCCCGGACGCGCTCGTCGGCCGCCATCAGGGTCAGTGTCATCAGGCCGGCGCCGGTGATGCCGCTGAACGCGCCGACCCGGCCCAGGTCGAGTCCGGCGCGCAGGCCGGGCGGCAGCTCGCGGGCGTCGAGCGTGGTGAGCCGGTCGAGCACGAAGCGGGCGTCGGCGGTGCGGCTGGTGTAGATGTGGCGCACGTAGGCCAGGAACTCGGGGCTGTAACGGTCGTCGTTCGGCGGGTTCGCGGCCGGGTGCTGCGGGACGAGCCGCCCGCCGGGGAACACGACCGGCGTCTCGTAGGTCGGTTCGAACGTCACCACCACGTACCCGCGGCTGGCCAGGTCCTCGATCTCGCACCGGTTGGTGCTGTGCGAGCCCCAGTGGCCCAGCTGGTAGACCAGCACCGGCCAGCCGTCGTCAGTGTCGCGGGCGGCGGCGCCGGCCACGGCGTGCGCACGCGTGCCGGCCCAGTCCACCCGATCGGCCGGCTGGGGAGCGGCGGCGAACGCGAAGATCTCGCCGGCGGCCCCGGCCCAGCCGGGCGTCAGCCACGGCACGCCCGGCCCCGCGGCCGGGCGCCGGGCCGGATAGGTCAGATTGACCATGAGCTCCCGGTACGGCTGTGCGGTGACGTACGGATCGGGCCTGGACCGGTCCACGAGGTGCAGATCCGGGCGCAGCAGTTCAAGGCCAAGGGCGAAGCCGTCAACGCGATGAAGGCCGAGGGCATCGAGTACGACCAGCGGATGGAGCTCCTCGAGGAGGTCAC
>NZ_JBSGFR010000043.1:0-78329 GCF_053603475.1 Actinoplanes sp. NPDC004185
CTCCACCGCAACACCCCGGCCCGCCGCCGCTGAGCGGGGTCGCGGGGCGCTCGCGCGGTTGCTGCGTCCGGCCGCCTTCCTGCTGGCCGGGTGGGCGCTGGTCCTCTTCGTGGGGGCGGCGCTGGGCACCCCCACCGCGACGCTGCGCACGATCGCCGGCCTGGTCGTGAGCCCGCTGTGGTTCCTGCTGCCCTATCTCGCCCTGCGCGCCGCTACCGGCCCGCTGGGCCGGGTCGTCCGCCGGCTCGGGGTGGCGGCCGTCCTGCCGCCGCTCGTGGCCGTCGCGGCCGGGGATCTCGGACTCCTGCCGGACCTCGTCGTGATCCCGGCGGCGTGGTCGATCCCCTGGCTGCTCGGCATGATGCTGGCCGGCAGCGACCGCCGCCGCGCCCGGGTCGCCACCGGTCCGCCCGACGGCGTGCCGCGCCGGGCCGCCGGCCCGCGGGTCGCCGTCAGCCTGCCTGTGGGCGCCGGCCCGTCCGCAGGCACCCGCTCGCCCGCAGGCACCGGCCCGTCCTTAAGCACCGGCCCGTCCGTGGGCGCCGGTCCCTGGGTCGGCGCCGCGCTCGCCTGCAATGGCGCCGCAATCCTGGCCGCGCTGATCCTCATCGGCGGCTATCCCGTCAGCGCGGTCGGAGTCCCCGGCGGCGGACGGTCCAACCTCGACCCGCCCACCCTGGCCGCCGTCGCGCTGGCCGTCACCCAGATCGGTGTCTTTCTGATGCTGCGCGGACCGTTGGCCCGGCTCCTGCGCCACGATCGGGTCCGGCGCCCGATCACCGCCCTCAACCGGGCCGCCGTCCCGGTCTACCTCGGCCATCAGAGCGTGCTGCTGGTCGTCGCCGGCGCCGCGGCCCTGCTCAACCCCGCGATGCCCGGCCTGCTGACCGCCCCGGACAGCGCCGGCTGGGCCTGGGAGCGCCTCGCCTGGCTGCCCGTGCTGGCCGGCATTCTCGCGGTCGCGACACGTGGGCGACACCACGGTGAGCCCGATTACCTTAAGCCCCGCTTAAGAGGTACGCTCTTCGACGGTTCCCGAGCCCGGACTACTCACGGAGGTGATCGCTGTGCGAGATAGCGATCCTCCTAGTCGTGGCCGGGCCGTTCGTCAGCCGCTCTGACCTCGACCGCCGCGCGTCTTCACCGGCGTGCGCCCCGAGCCTGACCCGCTGACGCAGCAACCCTTCCCGCTCCAACCGCCCTGTGGCTCCGTCTGTCTGCCGGAGCCGGGTGGTGTCGTGCCGCGCCGCGACGGGAGCCGGATGCCGGCCGCGACGAGCCGTGTGCGCACTTTCCCCGTCGGTCACCACCGGAAAGTCACAGCCATGGGTAAGTTCGTCGCTCCCCTCACCTTCACCATCGCCGCCGCCTGGGTGGTCGTCCTCTTCGTCCTCGTCCACAGCACCCCCTGACTCGGCACCCGCACCACGGGACCCACATCGAGACTTGCCGAAGCCGCAAAGGAGTTCGGACGACCGGGCCGGCGACCGCGATAGTGCCGGGGACGACTGAACACCGACGCGGAAGGCGTGTTCCATGTCCCCTCACCTCGACGGCCGCACGGCGCTCGTCACCGGATCCACGAGCGGCATCGGCCGCGCCGTGGCCGACCTGCTCGCCGAGCGCGGCGCTCATGTGCTCGTCTAGGGTCGCGACGCCGGGCGAGGAGGCGCGGCAGTCACGCGGATCCGCGACCGCGGCGGTCGTGCGGATTTCCTGGCGGCCGACCTCACGACGACGGCAGGAACAGCCGGGCTGGCCGACCGCGCCCTCCGCGTCACCGGTCAGGTCGACATTCTGGTCAACAACGCGGGAGTCTTCACGTTCGGGCCGACGGCGGCGACGACCGAGGCCGCGTTCGACACCATGTACGCGCTGAACGTCAAGGCCCCGTACTTCCTGGTGCAGTCGCTGGTCCCGGCGATGATCGAGCGTGGCTCCGGAGCGGTGGTCAACATCCTCACCGGCGCGGCCCATCGCGGCTCCGTGGCCGCGGGGCTGTACGGCTCCAGCAAGGCGGCCCTGCTGCTCCTGACCCAGGGCTGGGCCGCGGAGTTCGGGCCTGCCGGCGTACGCGTCAATGCCGTCAGCCCCGGTCCGATCCGACCCGAGGGCACCGGCGGCGGCGCCGGACTCGAATCCGTCGCGGCGGCCCTGCCCGCCCGGCGCCTCGGCGACCCGCGAGAAGTGGCGGCCGCCGTCGCGTTCCTCGCCGGGGACGAGGCAGCCTACGTGCACGGGGCAGTGCTGCCGGTCGACGGCGGCGCGATCGCGGCCTGATCGGCCCCGCGCCCGGTCAGGGCAGGCGTGAGGTCCAGAGCAGACTCATCGCCCCGGCGAGGAGCCCGAGCAGCAGAGCCACCCCGGCGTACCACTGGGTGACCTCACGGGGCTCGATCCGGTGGCCGATCGAGCTGCCCATGTCCTCGTACACCTGCTTGAGCTCCGAGACCGACGCCGCCTCGTAGAAGTAGCCCTTGGTCTTGTCCGCCAGCTGCTGCAGCGACAGCCGGTCCACCGGCACCCGCTGCAGCTGGCCGCGGATGTCGACCACTCCGGTGTCGGTGCCGAAGGCGATCGTCGAGACCGGCACGTTGGCCGCCTCGGCCGCCGCCGCCGCGTCCTCGACCGAGCGGCCCGACGTCCGGTAGCCGTCCGAGAGCAGCACGATGCGGGCCGGCGGCACGCCGTCGGCACCGTCGGCCGGGACCGTGCGGATCGCGTCCAGCGAGGTGAAGACCGCCTCGCCGGTCGCCGTCGCCTCGGCCAGGGTCAGCCCGTCGATGCCGGCGAGCACCGCGGCGCGGTCCTTGGTCGGCGACACCAGCACGTTCGCCGCCTTCGCGAACGAGACCAGGCCCAGGTTGTACGTCGGCGGCAGCTCCTGCACGAACGCCTTGGCCGCCTCCTGGGCCGCCTCGATCCGGTTCGGCTGGACGTCGTCGGCCTCCATCGACAGCGACACGTCGATGGCCAGCATCACGGTCGCCCGTTCCAGCGGCTCCTCGCGGTCGATCGACGGCCGGGCCATCGCGAACGCCAGCGACAGCAGGCTCAGCAGGAAGGCGCCGGCGGCCACGTGCCGGCGCCAGCCCAGGCCCTTGGGCGCCAGGGTGCGCAACAGCTCCACGTTAGTGAACTTCATCGCGTACGTGCGGCGGCGGAACTGCCGCAGGACGTAAGCGCCCGCCACCAGCAGGACGGACAGGACGGCGAGCAGCCACCACGGCTGCAGGAAACGGATCATCGCGTTGTCCCCCGGGTGCGTGCGTGTCGTTGGGCGGCCACAAAACGGACGACGTCGAGCAGCCAGTCGGTGTCGGTGCGCAACCTCAAGTGTGCGGCACCGGCGGCCCGGAGCGCCCGGGCAATCTCGCCGCGCTGGTTGCCGGCGGCCTCGGCGTACCGGGCCCGCAGCACCGGATCGGCCGTCTGCACCTCGTGCAGCACGCCGGTCTCCGGGTCGGCCAGGGTCAGCACGCCGACGTCCGGCAGCTCCAGCTCGCGCGGGTCGACGACCTCGATCGCCAGCACATCGTGCCGGACCCCGAGCTTGCGGATCGGCCGGGACCAGCCCTCGACCGGCGCCAGGAAGTCGGAGATGACCACGGCGACACCCCGGCGGCGCGGTGGCCGGTTCAGCATGTCGATCAGCTCACCCAGGTCGGTGCGTCCGGGCCGGATCCGGGTACGGGCGATCGCGCGCAGCAGCCCCTGCGCCTCCTTGCGGCCGGGCCGGGCGGGCATCCGCACCATCGGCTGGGTCTGCGGTGCCGGGGTGCTGGGCTCCCGCCGCCGGCGCCAGCTGAAGCCGCCGGACGGCCGGGCGGGCAGGCCCGAGCCGGTGCCCACGACCGCGCCGATCCGGTTCCCGCCGCGTACGGTCAGGTGCGCCATCGCCGTGGCCGCCGCGAGCACCAGGTCGCGTTTGAGCATGGTCGCCGTGCCGAAGTCGAGGCTGGCCGACAGGTCGACGGCCATCCACGTCTCCAGTTCACGGTCGGCGACCGTGCGCCGTACGTGCGGAAGCGTGGTCCGGGCCGTGACCGGCCAGTCCATCCGGCGCACGTCGTCGCCGGGCCGGTATTCGCGGCTCTCCCCCGCCTCGCTGCCCGGACCGGGCAGCAGCCCCGCGTAGTCGCCCTGCAGCAGACCGTCCAGCTTGCGGGTGACCAGCAGTTGCAGGCGCGACAGGACGGCCTCGGCGCGGGCCGTGCTCGCGTCCTTGACCACGGGCGGGAGGTCGGCGGTCGTCACGAGCCGGCCGTCACTGCTGTCCCGGCCAGGCCGGCTGCTGCGGCAACGAGTCGAACGCCGGACCGCCGCTGGCCGGCACCGCCGACACCGGGTGGCCGTTGGGGTGGGCGCCGGAGTGCCCGTTGGGCGAGGTGCCCTGCCGGGAGGCGACCGACGGCATCGGCACGCTGGCCATGATCCGGGCGACGATGTGGTCGGCCGGGATGTCGTCGGCCAGCGCGTCGTAGCTGAGCACCAGCCGGTGCCGCAGGATGTCCGGGGCGATGTCCTGCACGTCCTGCGGCAGGGCGTAGTCGCGGCCGCGGAGCAGGGCGAGGGCCCGGGTGGCGCGGACGATGCCGAGCGAGGCGCGCGGGCTGGCGCCGTACTGGATCAACTGGGCCACGTCGGGCATGCCGTGCTGGGCCGGCGCGCGGGTGGCCAGCACCAGCCGGACGGTGTAGTCGACCAGCGCGTTGTGCACGAAGACCTGGTCCGCGCGGCGCTGCAGGGCGAGCAGGTCCGCCGGGGTGAAGATCGCCTTGGGCTCCGGCGGGCTGACGCCCATCCGGTAGACGATCTCGCGTTCCTCGGCGTCGGTCGGGTAGCCGACCAGGATCTTCATCAGGAAGCGGTCGCGCTGCGCCTCGGGCAGCGGGTAGACGCCCTCCTGCTCGATCGGGTTCTGGGTCGCCATGACCAGGAACGGGTCCGGCACCGCGTGGGTCTGGCCGCCGATCGACACCTGGTGCTCGGCCATGACCTCGAGCAGGGCCGACTGCACCTTGGCGGGCGCCCGGTTGATCTCGTCGGCAAGCAGGAAGTTGACGAAGACCGGGCCGAGCTCGACGTCGAACTTCTCGCTCGACTGCCGGTAGATCCGGGTGCCGACGATGTCGGCGGGGACCAGGTCGGGGGTGAACTGGATGCGCGAGAAGGAACCGCCGACGACCCGGGCCAGGGTCTCGACCGCCAGCGTCTTGGCCACGCCGGGCACGCCCTCGAGCAGGCAGTGCCCGCGGGCCAGCAGCGCGACGAACATCCGCTCGACCATCCGGTCCTGGCCGACGATGACTCGCTTGACCTCGAACATGGCCCGTTCCAGCTGGGTGGCGTCCTGGGCGGGCGGCACCGGCCGGCCCAGCTCGGGCCGCGCCTGCTCGGGCCGCGCCTGCTCGGGCCGCGCCTGCTCGGGCCGCGCCTGCTCGGGCCAGCCCTGCGCCGGCCGGCTCGTCTCCGGCCGGGCCTGCTCGGCGTTGCCCGGATCGGCGCTGCTCGTGCCCTCGGGCATGGTCGGCTCGGCCACCGGTCCTCCATCGAGTTCTGCGGTTCTCAGGTCGCGCCGGCACGGGTGCCGACGCTCAAGACTTACACGACCACGCTGGGAGCCGTCGGGCAGAGGCGGATTACCCGCCCGCCACGCGGCGAGGATGTCGATCTTTCTGCGCGATGCGCTCGAACGGGCACCTCCAGCGGGTAGACGCGGCACCGGCGTGAGCGTGTAACATTCAGCCCGTCGCCGGGCGACTTCCCCCGTGGTCGCCCGGCGCTCTAACCCCTCCCACCGGATAGTGTTCTCCCCATGGTTGAGGGGCTCGAGGAGCTTTCACCCCAGTGTTCGCGCAAGGGCTGCCGTGCGCCCGGCGCCTGGTCGCTGCGCTGGAACAACCCCAAGCTGCACGACCCGGCGTACCGCAAGACCTGGCTGGCCTGCGACGACCACCGTGAATACCTCACCGATTTCCTGACCGCGCGGGCATTCCTGCGCGAGGTCACCCCGTTCCGGGCGCCGCAGCGCGACAGCTCCGCTTAGGCTTTCAGCGTGACCGAGCCCAGCGCCCCGGCGCTTGCCCCGACCGACCCGCTCGAGCCGTGGCCCGACACGGTCGAATGGCGGCCGGTCTCCCGCAGCCTGATCACTGTGGAATTGATCAACAGGGCGGTCTGGGTGGTCATCGTCCTGGCCGGCCTGACGGTCGGCGCGGTCCTGACGGACCACTGGATCTGGCGGGCGGCCATGGCGGTGGTCGTGGCCGTCGCCGTCTGGCGCTCCCTGGTGACGGTCCGGGCCGTCAAAGCCTGGGGGTACGCGGAACGCGACAACGACCTCCTGGTCCGCCACGGCCTGGTGATCCGCCGGCTGTCGATCGTGCCGTACGCCCGCATGCAGTTCGTCGACGTGACGGCCGGACCGCTGGAACGCGCGTTCAAGCTGGCCACCGTCCAGCTGCACACCGCCTCGGCAGCCAGCGACGCCAAGATCCCCGGCCTCCCGCCGGAGGAGGCGTCCCGCCTGCGCGACAGGCTGACGGCGCTGGGCGAGGACCGGGCCGAAGGCCTGTGACCGCCGCCTACTCCCGCCCCCAGCCGGACCCCGGACCAGACGAGGCCGCCGCAGCCGCCGGGCCCTCCGATGCCGCCGGCCCGTCCCACACCGCCGAGCCGTCCGATGCCGCCGGCCAGGCGGCCCCCGCCGACGGAGTGCATGCCGCCGACCGATCGCTACTCGCCGCTGACCCGTCCGCCGTCGCCCAGCCGCCGGCCGCCCTCGAGCCCGGCGGGCCGGCCGGCCAAGCCAGCCCACCCCCGCCCGCCCCTGAGCCGAATGGGCCGCCCACCGAGGCCGGGCCGCCCGCGGACGGGGTGGTCGCAGAGCCCCGGCGGCGGTTGCACCCGCTCAGCCCGCTGCTCAGCGGCGCCAAGTCCATCGCCGTCATCGTCGCCGCCCTGAGCTGGCAGACGTTGTCGCAGGTCGGCATCGAGCGCTTCGCCCTCGTCGTGGCCGTCGTCGCGGTCGGCGTGGTGATCTTCGCGGTGATCGGCTGGCTGAACACCGGCTATCACGTCGTCGGGCGGGAGCTGCGGATCCAGGACGGGCTGCTCTGGCGGCGCAACCGGGCCATCCCGCTCGACCGGTTGCAGGCCGTCGAGATGCGGCGCCCGTTGCTGGCCCAGCTCACCGGGCTGGCCGAGCTGCGGCTCGAGGTGGTCGGTGGCGGCAAGACCGAGGCTCCGCTGGCGTACCTGAGTGTCCGGGAGGCCGCCGCGCTCCGGCAGCGGTTGCTTGCGCTCGCCGGCCGTACCCCCGGGGTTGTTGTTGCTCCGGGCTCCGCGGAGCCGGCGGTGGCCGCGCCCGAGCGGCCGCTCTTCCGGGTCAGCAACCGTGACCTGCTGATCAGCCAGCTGCTCACCCCGCAGGCTTTCCTGCTGCCGGTCGGCGTCGCCTTCGTGGTGATGCAGTTCGTGCTCGAAGGGTCCTGGACGTTCGTCGGCATCGCCAGCACGGTGACCGCGATGGCCGGTGTGCTGCTGCAACCGGTCCGGCGGGTGCTGCAGGACTGGGACTTCCGGCTGGCCCGCGACCCCGACGGGCGGCTCGCGGTGCGCTTCGGGCTGCTGGAGACCCGCAGCCAGATCGTGCCGCTGAACCGGGTGCAGTCCATCGGGGTGACCTGGCCGCTGCTCTGGCGGGCCAAGGACTGGCTGCACATGCGCCTGGACATAGCCGGGTACGCCGGCCCGCAGTCGAACGACGACAAGCGCTCGGACCGCCTGCTGCCGGTGGGCGTGTTCGCGGCCGGCCGGCAGCTGGTCTGGGAGGTGCTCCCGGGCGTCGACCTGGCCGCGCTCGCCACGCTGCCGCCGCCGGACCGGGCGCGCTGGCTGCACCCGTTCGCGCTGCGGTCGTTCGGCACGGGGCTGACGCCGGAGGTCTTCGTCGCGCGCTCCGGGCTGCTCACCAAGGAGCTGACCATGGTCCCGTACGCGCGGCTGCAGAGCGTACGGGTCGTGCAGGGGCCGGTGCAGCGGATGTTGCGCCTGGCCACCGTGTACGCCGACACCGCGGGCGGCCGGTCCGGGGTGGCTCAGGACCGCGACGTCGACGAGGCGTGGTGGCTCGCCGAGCAGCTGTCGATCCGCGCCCGTCACGCCCGGGCCGTGGCGGCGCAGGCCACCGGGCCGCAGCAGCCGATCCTGGCGCCGGCTGTCCAGGGCCCGTCCTTCGCCGGTCAGCCCGCGGCCGGCCAGGGGGAGCAGACGGTCCGGGCCGACTCTACCGATCCCGGTCCGGCGCCCGCGGTGCCTGTGGATGACGCTGTGCCTGTGGATGACGCGTACTGGCGCCGGCCGTCGCAGCCCTAAGCTGTGTCGCATGGAGCTACCGGAGTTCTCCCCCGGGCTCAGCGCCCGGGTGGAGCTGACCGTCACCGACGCGGACACCGCCCAGGCGCTCGGCTCGGGTGACGTGCCCGTGCTCGGCACGCCCAGGGTGCTCGCGCTGGCCGAGGCCGCCACGGTCGCCGCGACCGCGCGCCAGATGCCGGGCGGCGTCACCACGGTCGGCGTCCGCGCCGAGGTCGAGCACCGCGCGCCCACCCCGCTCGGGCGCCGGGTCACCGCGCTGGCCACGCTGGCCAAGGTGGACGGTCGCAAGCTGCTCTTCGACGTCGTGGTGCGCGACGGTGAGGAGCTGGTGGCCGAGGTCCGGGTCGAGCGGGTGCTCCTGGACCGGCAGCGCTTCATCGCCAAGGCCCTCGGCGATTAGGTGAGCAGCGCCTCGAACGGCGCCAGCGGCACCACGCCCTCGACCTGACGGGCCAGTTCCTCGTCGAGGGTCACGAAGGCGTCGGCCTGCAGCTGCGCGACGGCCACGTATTCCGCGGCGACCGTGTCGTCCCAGCCGAGCTGCTCGGCCACCCGCCACGCGGTCTGCCGGGAGACCCGGTCGCCGAGCAGCCGGATCTTCATCGTGGTGATCCCGTCGAGCAGCGCCCGCGCGTCCGCTGCGGCGATCTCACCCTGCCGGGTCTGCCGGTAGAGCAGGGAGAGCGCCTGGGAGCGGAGCACGTTGGGGGCGACGAGCTGGTGGTCGGCGGCCACCGGCACGCCGTCACGGACGAGACGGATCGCGGTGGGGGCGTCGATCGTGTATCGCGTCATGACCCATCTTGGCCTGCGGGCTCGCTACCGGCAGCCCGAAGGCCGCGAAGTGTTCCCCGCCCAGGAACGAGGTGATCTCCGCGATCCGGTCGTCGCGCAGGGTCAGCACGGTGATCGCCCACGCCCGCCCGTCGAGGTACTGCGCGACCGCGGGCTGCCCGTTCGCGGTCACCGTCACGTTGTGCCACGAGCCGCACGAGCTCAACGGCACCCGGGCCGCGAAGTCGGTGACGGCCGCCAGCCCCGCGTACCAGTGCGGCAGCGGCGGCATCGCCCAGGTCACGTCCTCGGTGAGCAGCGTGACCAGGCCGTCGACGTCGCCGCGTTCCAGGGCCGCCGAATATCCGCTGACGATCTCCCGGAGCCGCGCGTCGCCGAGCTTGCGCAGGGTCTGCTGCTGGCTGGGCGCCGGCACCTTCGCCGCCACGATCGCCCGGGCCCGCTGCAGCGCGCTGTTCACCGACGCGGTCGAGGTCGCCATCACCTCGGCGATCTCGGCCGCCGTGAAGCCGAGCACCTCGAAGAGCAGCAGCGCCGCCCGCTGGTTGCCCGGCAGGTGCTGCAGGGCGGCGACGAACGCGAGCTCGACCGCCTCGCGCTGCTCGTAGCGCGCGTCCGGCCGGGCGCGGCCCAGCTGCCCGTCCGGGTACGGCCCCAGCCACGCGACCTCGTGCGACGGCACATCACCGAGCACCGCCCGGGGACTCGACGGCCCGACGTCGACGGGCAGCGCCCGCCGTCCCCGCGCCTCGACCGCGTCCAGGCAGGTCCGGGTGGCCACGGTGTAGAGCCACGAGCGCAGCGAGCTGCGGCCCTCGAACCCGGCCAGCCCGCGCCACGCCCGCAGCAGCGCGTCCTGCAGCGCGTCGTCGGCGTCGTGGGTGGAGCCGAGCATTCGGTAGCAGTGGGCGTGCAGCTCCCGGCGAAACGGCCCGACGACGCGGTTGAACGCCTCGTCGTCGCCGTTGCGGGCCCGGGCCAGGTCGGCGGGTTCGGCGCGGGTGTCACTCACCTCACGAAGTGTGCCCGACGGTCAGCCTTCCAGGACGGCCCGCAGGCGTACCTCGAACGCCGCCGGGTCCTCGGCGAAGCCGATGTGGCCGCCGGGGAACATGGTGGGCGCGAGGCCGAGGCCCGCGGCGAGCGCCCGGGACGCCCGGTCGCACAGCTGCCCGGTGGAGTCCTCGCCGATGCCGACCACGATCCGCGTCGGCACCGCCCGCAGCCGGTCGAGGTCGGGCACCCACCGGGCGGTGGCCCGCAGCATGTGGGCGAACTGGAAGTGCTCGTCGGCGACGGTCTGCGGCGAGCGGTCGCTGAGGAACACCTGCTCGATCATCTCCGGCGGGAAGGGGATGTTCGCCGTCCGCAGGAACCGGACCCAGGCACCGAGCACGTCCCCGGCCAGGTACGTGGCGACCATGTCCTCGGTGGCGGCGTACAGCTCGGCGCGGTCCTCCAGCAGCTCCTCCAGCGGCGGTTCGTGGGCGATCACGGTGTGCACCAGCTCGGGCCGGGTCTGCGCCAGGGCCAGCACGCTGACCGCGCCGCCGCTGGAGCCGAGCGCCACGGCCGGTCCGGCGTCGACGTGGGTCAGCAGCCGGGCCAGGTCGTCGGCGCGTTCCTGCGGGGTGGAGTCCCGGTCGGGGTGCTCCGCCGTGCTGCGGTTGATGCCGCGGGGGTCGGTGGTCAGCACGGTGTGGTCGCGGGCCAGCAGGCCGGCGAGCGCCTCGAACGAGCGGGCGTCCATCGGCGCGCCGGCCAGCAGCACGAGCGGGCCGCTGCCGCGTACCTCGTGGTGCAGCCGGGCGCCGGGCACGGCGAGCTGCTGGGCGGTGACGGGAATCGTGGTCATCGAGGGTCCTCCGGACGCGGTCGGGATGCGTTGTCCGAGAGGTGACTCCCACCGCGCCGCCGAATCATCGCTCGCGGCGAACTTTCTTCCCGGTGCGCCGGGCACCGGCCGCGTTACAGCAGCGCGCCCCAGCGGGCGGTGAGCTCCTCGGCGGTCGGCATCGCCACCGCGCCGCCCGTGCGTTCACAGACCAGGCCGGCCACCGCCAGCGCGAAGCGGACGTAGCTCTGCCAGCCCTCGGGCGTGGCCGGTACGCCGTCGGCCAGCAGGCGGCGGACCAGCGCGCCCATCACCGAGTCGCCCGCGCCGGTGGCGTCCACCGCGTCGACTGTCGGCGCCGGCAGCATGACCGTGCTCGACCCGGTGGCCACGTACGCGCCCTTGGAGCCGCAGGTCACCACGACCGCCTTCGCGCCGGTCTTGAGGATGCGCTCCGCGGCGGCGGCCGGGCCCGCGCCGTCCCAGAGCACCTCGGCGTCGGCTGAGCTGAGTTTGACCAGGTCGGCGGTGGCGAAGAACTCCTCGACCAGGTCGCGCAGCTCGCTGACGGCGGCGCCGTCGGGCAGCAGCTTCGGGCGTACGTTGGGGTCGAAGACCTTCAGCGGCCCCGGGATCGCCCAGGCCTTGCGGGCCGCGGCCCGGAACGGTTCGCGCATCAGGCTGATCGACCCGGTGTAGAGCACGGCGGCTCCGGCCACCACCTTGTCGTCGACGTCCTCGGGGCGCAGCAGCGCGTACGAGGGCGGCTCGCCGTAGAACTGGAAGGTCGGCTCGGCGCCCTCGAAGGTCGTCACAGCCAGCGTGGTCGGCACCGGTACGCGCTTCAGCCCGGTCGTGCCCACCCCGATCTGGCGCAGGAACGCGGCGATCCGGTCGCCGAGGGTGTCGTTGCCGAGCGAGCCGAAGTACTGCACCTCCCCGCCGAGCCGGGTGACGCCGACCGACACGTTGAGCGGGGCGCCGCCGATCGCCTGCCGATAGATCAGCTCGCCGTCGCGCTCGGTCTCCAGCAGATCCACCAACGCCTCACCGAGCACCACCGCGTAGCCCATCCGGATCCCCTCCACGTAACGCCGCACCGATGCCGTCAGCCTTACGCCCAGGACGCGAGAAAGCCAGCCACTCCCGAATGCTCGCCCGTTTTGTGGTTGTTTGACAGAATTCAAGCTATGCATTCGCGCGCTTTCGCCCTGCCCCTCCTGCTCACCGCAACCCTGACGGGCTGCACCGGCCCGGGCGGCACGGCGACCGGGTCCGCCGCGTCGCTGCCGCCGGGCTCGACGCCCTGGCTGGTCAGCGGCGCACCGAGCCCGGCACTGCCCTCGTCGGCGCCTTCTCCGGACGACCTGGCGGCTCCGCTGGTGGAGGGCACCGTCTCCGGCACCTTCCTGCCGTTCCCGCAGAGCACGCGGGCGGTCACCTACGACCCCAAGGTGGTCCCGCCCGGTGCGACGGCCCAGCTCACGATCTCCCGGACGGCCACGGGCACGACGGTACGGCTGACCGCCGGCGGCCTGGTCCCGCGCCGGGCGTACGGGGCCCACCTGCACACCCGGCCGTGCACCGCGACACCGGAGGACGCCGGCCCGCACTACCAGCACAGTCCCGACCCGAAACCGCCCTCGGTCGACCCGGCCTACGCCAATCCGCGCAACGAGGTGTGGCTCGACTTCACCGCCGACACGCGCGGCGGCGCCTCGGTCACCGCGAAGCAGAACTGGACCTTCGACGAGGTGGAGCCGGCCCGCTCGTTGATCGTGCACGCTGAGCACACCCGTACCGCTGCGGGCAAGGCCGGGACGGCCGGACCGCGCGTGGCCTGCCTCACCCTGGGCAACGGGTGATGCCGGGCTGCTCTTGATCTTGGGGAGACGGTAACGTCAGGACGGGACGAGCGACGCCGCGCGGATGACGGGAGGGCCGGCCATGGCCGAGCAGAGCGAGGGCACGACACCGAGGACCGAGTCGCACGACCCGGACTTCCCGGAGGCGTTCCTGCAGTTCATGCGCGGAGGCTGGCGGGACGACGCGCTGAGCGTGACACCCCGTCCGGAGACGCCCAACTACGCCAAGCGGCGGGCCGCGCTCTCCGACGCGTTCCCGGGCGAGACGCTGATCATCCCCAGCGGCACCGAGAAGGTCCGCGCCAACGACACCGACTACCCGTTCCGCCCGGGCAGCGACTTCGTCTACCTGACCGGCGACAGCGACCCCGGCAGCGTGCTGATGCTGCGGCCCAGCGGCTCCGGGCACGACGCGGTCCTCTACAGCCACCAGCGCTCCTCCAAGGAGACCGACGAGTTCTTCCGCAGCCGCGACGGCGAGCTGTGGGTCGGCCGCCGGCACACCCTCGCGGAGAAGTCGACCGAGCTCGGCATCGAGACGGCGCCGTGGGGCGAGCTCGGGCCGGCCCTGGCCGACTGCGCGCCGGCCCGCACCCGGGTGCTGCGCGGCCACGACGCCAACGTGGACCGCGCGATCCTGGCGTACGAGCCGGACCCGCGGGCCCGCCGCGACCGCGCCCTGGCCGGGGTGATCTCGGAGCTCAAGCTGGTCAAGGACGAGTGGGAGATCGCCCAGCTGCAGGACGCCATCGACGCCACCGTGCGCGGCTTCGAGGACGTCGCCCGCGTCCTGCCGGCCGACCGCGGCGTCAAGGAGCGCCTGCTGGAGGGCGTCTTCGGGTTGCGCGCCCGCACGGACGGCAACGACGTCGGCTACGGCAGCATCGTCGGCGCCGGCGCGCACGCGACGATCCTGCACTGGGTCCGCAACACCGGCGTGACCAAGCCGGGCGAGCTGCTGCTGATGGACATGGGCGTCGAGGGCCGCACGTTCTACACCGCCGACGTGACCCGCACGCTGCCGGTCTCGGGCACCTTCACCCCGCTGCAGCGCCAGGTCTACGACATCGTGCACGCCTCCCAGCAGGCCGGCATGGACGCGATCCGGCCCGGCGTCAAGTTCCGCGACGTGCACCTGACCTGCATGCGCGTCCTCGCCGAGGGCCTGCGCGACCTCGACCTGCTGCCGGTGAGCGTGGACGAGGCGATGTCCGAGGAGTCCACGGTGTACCGCCGCTGGACCCTGCACGGCTTCGGCCACATGCTCGGCATCGACGTGCACGACTGCTCGGCGGCCCGCAAGGAGACCTACCGCGACGGCGAGCTCGGCCAGGGCTACGTCCTGACCGTCGAGCCGGGCCTGTACTTCCAGCCCGAGGACGAGCTGGTCCCGGAGGAGCTGCGCGGCATCGGCATCCGCATCGAGGACGACGTCCTGGTCACCGCCGACGGCTGCCGCAACCTGTCGGCCGGCCTGCCCCGCTCGGCCGACCAGGTGGAGGCGTGGCTGGCGTCCCAGCGCGAGGCCGGCCCGCGCCTGCCCGAGTAGCGGGCTCCCGAGCAGCGCGGCCTAGGCGCGCGGAGCGTAGTCGGAGATCACGAAGCAGGTGGGGCCTTCCCCGCCGGCAGCCGGATCGGTGCCGTCGGAGACGTCGAAGGTGACCGCGACCGGGTGGCCGTCCGCCGGGTCCGTCTTGACGGTCATCGCGCCGCCGTCGTCGGCCGCGGTCCGCGCCAGCTCCAGCAGCCCGCCCAGCGACGGCACCTCGATCTCCTCCTCGCCGGAGGCGGTCTTGCCGTCGACCCGCTCGACGCCGGCGACCTCGCCGGCGGTGACGGTGACGCGGTATCTGCCCAGGGACGGGCCGCCCTCGCACTGCCGTTCGGCGACGAAGGCGTAGTCGGCCGGCTCGGTCCACGCCGGCGCCGACCCGGGCGCGACGAAGGTGGGCGGGGCCGCCGCCGGCTTGTCGTCCGTGCAACCGGCCAGGGCCGCGACGAGGGCGATGCCGCACATTGCCCGGGCGTACCGCACGGTGACCTCCGACCTCGAGAACGCCCGCCACCCGGCGGGCCGCGCCCATGTTCCCAGATCGGCGCAACGGCCGCGCACCCGTGGCCCTCGCCGCGCGGGTGACCCGCCACACGCTCATGGCGGCCGCGAATCAGACGATGGGTAAGACGTGGAGGAGCACGCGCGGCTGACCGGCGCGGTACGCCTGCGGCGGCTGCGGGAGACCGGCCTGCTCGAGGACGGCTGCTATCCGTCGCTCGACCGGCTGGCTTTCGCCGCGGCGCAGCAGGCCGGCGCCCCGATGGCCCTGGTCTCGATGGTCGATGCCGACTGCCAGGTCTTCGCCAGCCAGGTCGGGCTGGAGGAGCCCTGGGCGAGCCGGCGCGGGACCCCGCTGTCGCACTCCTTCTGCCAGTACGTGGTCATCGACGACGCCCCGCTGATCGTGCCGGACGCCCGCGCCGACCCGCGCCTGCGTGACAACCTCGCCATCGAGGATCTGCAGGTGGCGGCCTATGCCGGCTACCCGCTGCACGCCCCCGACGGCGCGGTGCTGGGCTCGTTCTGCGTGATCGACACCGTGCCCCGCGACTGGACGCCCCAGGAACTCGCGATCGTGCAGGCGCTGGCCACCGCCGCCGAGACAGAGATCGCACTGCGGACTGCGAACCGGGATCTGCTGCTGGCGACCGAGCGCATGCGCCGCGTGCTCGACACCGCGCACGACGCGTTCGTGTCCACCGACATCGACGGCGTGATCTCGGCCTGGAACACCGCGGCGGCCGCGCTCTTCGGCTACCCGGCGGCCGAGGCCATCGGCCGGCCGGTCGGCGAGCTCATCCTCCCGGCCCGCTTCCGGGCCGCGCACGAGGCCGGGCTGCGCCGGGTACGCGAGACCGGCGTGTCGCACCTGTCCGGGCAGCGCCTCGAACTGGCCGCCGTGGACCGTTCCGGCCGCGAGTTCCCGATCGAGATGACGCTGCAGGTGGTGGCCGAGAACGACGCCCTGGTCTGCCACGCGTTCCTGCACGACATCACCGACCGCAAGGCAGCCGCGCAGCGGGCCGACGACGACCGGACGTTCCTGCACACGCTGCTCGACAGCCTCGACACCGGGGTGGCCGCCTGCGACGAGCAGGGGCGGCTCGTGCTGCGCAACAGCGCCCTGCGCGCGCTGTACGAGCCGGGCGAGGAACCCGCGGGGGTCGCCTCGCTCGCCGCGGCGGGCCGGCTATACGACCCGGACGGCCGGCGCCCGCTGGAGCCGGACGAGGTGCCGCTGGCCCGGGCGTACGCCGGGGAGCACGTCGACGGGCAGGACGTGACGGTCCGGGCCGCCGACGGCCGGCGCCGCCGTTTCGTGGCGAACGCCCGCCCGATCACCACCGCCGACGGGCGGCACCTGGGCGCGGTCGCCGCCCTGCACGACGTCACCGACCAGCACCGGGCCGCGACCCTGCAGCAGACCCAGCACGCCGTGGCCCGCGCCCTGGCCGACGCCACCACCGCCGAGCAGGCCGCCACCGGCACCGTGGCCGCCATCGCCTCCGCGCTCGGCTGGACCTGCGGGGAGTTCTGGCGCACCGACGACGAGACCGGCATGATCAGCCGGGTCGGCCACTGGACGGAGCCGGGGCATCCGCTGCCCGCGGTGACCAACGACAAGCCGTTCGTCATGCCCCGCGGCACCGGACTGGCCGGGATCGTCTGGGAGACCGGCGCGGAGCTGTGGGTGCCGGAGCTCGCCGACGATCCCCGTACGGCGGTGCGCCGCGACGAGGCCCGTGCCGCGGGTCTGCGCACTGCCGTGGGCCTGCCGGTCCGCAGCGACGACCGGATCCTCGGCGTCCTGCTGTTCCTGAGCACCACGGTGGAGAAGCCCGACGCGGAACTGCTGACCATGCTCGACGGCGTCTGCGCCCACCTGGGCCGGCACCTGGAGCGCCGCCGCGCGGAGGAGCTCACCCGGGTCCTGGCGGCCACCCAGCGCGCCTTCGACCGGGTCGTGGCCCAGGTCAACGACTACGTGTGGACCTACGCCATCGAGGACGACGGCCGGCCCGTCGTCGTCTACGCCAGCCCCGACAGCCACGGCGTCCTGGGCGGGCAGCTGCCGCCGGGCATCGACATCGCGAAGATCATGGCCGAGAACGTGCACCCGGACGACCTGCCGGCCATGGCCCGGCTGCGCGACACGGTCTTCGGCGGCGAACCGGCGGACGCGGAGGTCCGCCTGCTCGGCCTGGACGGCGTCGCCCGCTGGGTGTGGATCCGTTCGGTGCCCCGCCCGGAAGGCGGGCGGCTGTACATCGACGGCATCGCGACCGACGTGACCGCCCGCCGCGAACTGGCCGACCGCCGCGAGCAGGTGCTGCACGACCAGCAGCAGCAGAACCGCCGGCTTCGGGAACTCGACCGGCTCAAGGACGAACTGGTGGCCCTGGTCAGCCACGAGCTCCGGAACCCGCTGGCGACGATCCGCGGCTACACCGAGATGCTCCTCGACGACGCGGGCCTGACCGGCGACCACCGGCACCTGGCATCGGTGATCGACAAGCACAGCGCCCACATGCAGGGCCTGGTCGACGACCTGCTGGACACGGCCCGGATCGACGCGGGACAGCTGAAGCTGGAACCGCGCCCGCTGTCGCTGATCCGGCTGGTGGTGGACAGCGTGGATGCCCGCCGCCCGGACGCGACGGCCAAGGACATCACCATCGAGGTGGACGTGGCCCGGCATCTGCCCGCCCACGCCGACCCGGTACGGCTCCGCCAGGTCCTCGACAACCTGATCTCGAACGCGGTGAAATACACCCCGCAGGGCGGCACGGTGACCGTGACCGGCCGCCACGACGACGCGACCGCGACGACGACGCTGCGGATCACCGACACCGGCATCGGCATCCCGGCGGAGCAACGCCCGCACCTGTTCGACCGGTTCTTCCGCGCGTCGAACGCGGTGTCCCAGGGGATCAAGGGCACCGGGCTGGGCCTGGCCATCAGCAAGGCGATCATCGACGCCCACCACGGCGGCCTCTCGGCGGAGCCGGCCGGCCCGGACGGCGGCACGACCTTCACGGTCACCGTGCCGAGCTGCCCGCCGCCCGAAGGCTGACGACAGCTCAGCCCTCGGAGTCGCTCAGGCCAGGTCGGCGACGAAGACCACCACCGAGCGGGCCGGCACGCTCAGCGTGCCCGCCTCAGCCGTGGCCGTCCGCACCACGGGATCCGCCGAAGCCACCAGCTCGGGGTGCAACTCCAGCCGCACCCCGGCCAACGCCGGCACGTGCTGCGTCGTCGGGCTCCCGGTCGCGTTGAAGACCGCCACCACCGTGCTCCAGCGCTGGTCCAGCCCGGTCCCGTCCAGGCCCATCACGATCACGCCAGGACTTTCGTGCGGCCCGCCCAGCGGGAAGGTCAGCCTCCGCTGGACCTCGTCCGCCGTGGGCAACCCGAAGACCGGCGACGAGCGGCGGATGCGCAACAGCTCGGCGTACCGGGCCGCGGTCAGGTCCATGATCTCGGCCGACGGCACCAGGGCCGGGTCGGCCAGCAGCGGCCGGGCCCACGGCCACTTGTCCTCGTTGTCCGGGGCCGGGGGCAGGCCCACGCCGAAGCCGTTGCCGTCGGCGCCGTTCCAGCGGATCTGGTTGAACCAGTCGCCCGAGTCGTAGGAGTTGCGGTCCAGCGACTTGGAGCGCAGTCGTTCCGTGCCGAGCGCCACGAAGCCGACGCCCTGGCCCAGCACCACCAGGGACAGCGCCAGGACCTGCATGCGGGCGCGGTCCATCATCGGCAGGGACTGCGGCAGCTTGAAGGCCATCGCGTCGTAGAGGATCTCGTTGTCGTGGGCGTCGACGTACGTCACGCACTCGCCCGGCGCGGCCGCGTATCCGCTGGGTGAGCCGTTGTAGTCGATCTGCGCGCCGCTGTGCTCGGCGCCGGTGTGGGTGACGAACCGGTACGCCGCCAGGCCACCCGACAGGCCCACCTTGATCCGGTCGTGCACCGACAGCGGGGTCGCCGCGCCCAGCCCGGTGGCGAACCCCTGCTCCGACGGGTCGTCGCCGAAGGAGCCGCCGCCGCGGACCGCGTCCCGGAGCCGGTCGTTGAACGTGCCGATCCCGGTGCCCGCCATGTTGACCTGGGTGGCCTGCACGAACCGGGCGTCGTAGGCGATCTCGCCGAAGTTCCAGCCCTCGCCGTACAGGTAGATGGCGGGATCGATGTGGTCCAGGGTGACCCGGGTCTCCAGGATGTTGGCCCGCGGGTGGTGTCCCATGAGATCGAAGCGGAAGCCGTCCACCTTGTGCTCGCGGGCCCAGGTGACGACGGAGTCGATGACCAGCCGGCCCATCATCATGTGCTCGGGTGCGGTGTTGGAGCAGCAGGTGGACTCGGCGACCGTGCCGTCGTCGAGCAGCCGGTGGTAATAACCCGGGACGATGCGGTCGAGCACGCTGAACGGCGCCAGCCCGTCGGCCATGGTGTGGTTGTAGACGACGTCCATGATCACGCGCAGGCCGGCCGCGTTGAGGGCGGCGACCATCGACCGGAACTCCAGGATGCGGGCGCTGCCGGCGGGCTCGACGGCGAAGCTGCCCTCCGGGGTCGTGTAGTGCAGCGGGTCGTAGCCCCAGTTGAAGCCGTCCTCGGCGGCGACGGCCATGACCGCGCGCTGCTGCTCGGGTGAGTCCGGCGGGAGAGCGGCCAGGTCGCACTTGGGCACCGCCTGGTCGGCGCGGCGGTCCGGCACGGTCGAGTAGTCGAAGGCCGGCAGCAGGTGCACGTGAGTGAGCCCGGCGTCGGCGAGCATCCGCAGGTGCCGCATCCCGGCCGAGTCGTCGCGGGTGAAGGCCAGATAGGTGCCGCGCTGCTCGGGCGGCACGGTGGTGTCGGCGATGGAGAAGTCACGGACGTGCAGCTCGGCGATCTGCATCCGGGCGGGCGCGACCGGCGGCGGCTTGACCAGGGTCGCCCAGCCCGGCGGCTGGAGCTCGGGGTCGTCGAGGTCGACGAGCTGGCTGTGGGTGGAGTCGACCGACAGCGAGAGCGAGTACGGGTCGGTGACGCTGCTGGTCACCACCCGCTGCGCCGCCGGGTGCCAGACCTCGACCCGGAAGCGGTAGTAGCGGCCGAGCCACTTGCGTTTGCCGGCGATCGACCAGACGCCGGTCAGCGCGTCCCGGTCCATCGGCAGGACCTTCGGCTCGTCGTCGCCGGGGGTGCGGGAGAGCTCCAGGGCGACGGTGCGCGCGGTCGGCGCCCACACCGAGATGGCCGGGCGCTCCTCCTCCATGACCACGCCCAGCTCGGCGTCGGCGGCGTCCGCGTACAGGTCGTCGAGCACGCCGGGGAGCTGGACCGCCGTCAGGGCCGCGATCCGGCCGGCGTGGTCGCGGCCGACCGCGAGCAGCTGCCCGCGCAGCAGATGGCCCAGCGCCGCGTCGCCCAGCTCGGGCACCGCGAAGGCGCGGTAGGCCCGCAGGTGCGGGAAGTGCCGGCTCTGCGCCTGGAACAGGCCGCCGGGGCGTGGGGTCAGTGGCAGGATGGTGCGCTCGCCGGTCAGCTCGTCGCCGTCGCGGCGCAGGCCGCCGTCGGGGGCCGCGACCAGGGCGAAGCTCACGGCCCGGTCGGCGAGGTGCGGCGGCAGGGCCAGCGTGGTGCGGTCGAGGAAGACGGCCAGGGCCCGGGCCGGGTCGAGCTCGGGACCGAGCGACCGTACGTCGGGCAGCACGGGCGCCGTGGTGCCCGAGAGCAGCCACACCTCACGGCCGGCGGTCAGGTCGAGGCGCTGGTCGTCGGGCAGGTCCTTGGCGTCCCCGCGGTGCAGCACGAAGCGCAGGCCGACGGCGTCGGGGCGGACCGGCACCCGGAAGACCGCACCGAACGTGTCGAAGGCGGCGGGGGCGAGCGGCGCGTGCCAGCGTGGTTTGGCGGGAGTGCCCTCCCAGGCGTGCACACCCCAGCCGTCGTAGTCGCCGTCGGCCCGCCGGTAGTGGATGACCGCGAAGTCGTCCTCGGCGGGGACCTCGGTGGTGTGGCCGGCCGCGGCGGCGCTGGGGTAGACGGTCGGGTCGCCGGGGCGCAGCCAGATCTGCGGGGTGACGGCCGGGTCGACGTGCCGGTCGGTGGCCACGTCCTTGGCGCCGGTGTGGTCGACCACCAGGAAGCCGACCTCGCGGGCGGCGTCGGCCAGCCGCACCCAGGCGAACCGGCCGTAGGAATCGGCACCGGCGAACGGGTGCCCGCCGGGGAAGCCGGTGATCGCGTCGGGGGCGATGTCACCCCAGGCGTGCAGTGACCAGTCGCCGTAGCCCTCGTCCTCGCGCCGGTAGTGCACGACCAGCCACTGCGGTCTGCTGAGCCCGGCGCTGGTGAGCTCGGTCCCGGCCTCGGGCGAGGTGATCTCGATCGTGGTCACCTGGACATGATGGCACCGGGGTGCGTCAGTTTCAGTGCGTCGCGATGACGGTGGTGATCCGCGGGCCGTTCGCGTCGACCCGGATCAGGTAGCGGTAGCTCTCGCCGGGCACCGCGTTGCCGAAGCTGTCGAGGTACTCCCATTCGACGGCGACCATCGCCAATGCCGGGCTGAGCTGCTGCACGTCGCGCAGCTGGGCGTGCGCGGCGACGATCTGCTGCTCCTTGTACGCCGGCGCGGCACCGAGGAACGACAGGGCCACCGCCGCCGGCGAGGCGAACGTGAAGCTGTACGAGTCCGAGACCACCATGCCCGGCAGCGCGTAGCAGCCGGCCACCGCCGAGACGTCGCCCCTGGTCAGGGCCGAGCCGTAGCGGTCGAAGAAGTCGGTGAGGTGCTCCAGATCCGTGGGTGCCTGCACGGGCCGGTCAGTTCCCGTTGATCATGAGGAGCAAACCTCGGACCCGGGTTGCACCGAATAACAAGACGGACGTACGGTTTACGGAAGACGTGAACCCTGAGTTAGGACAACCTAACCGGCGGGCGGCCGTCACCGGTGGGACAGACTGATGAGGACTACTCACGGTCGCTGGGTGTGAAGGAGATGACGTGGCCAGCCTCGACACCTTTGGTGCGAAGAGCGAGCTACGCGTCGCAGACGCGAGCTACGAGATTTTCACGATCGACAAGGTCGACGGGCATGACCGCCTGCCGTACTCCCTGAAGATCCTGCTGGAGAACCTGCTCCGCACGGAGGACGGCGCGAACATCACCGCCGACCACATCCGGGCCCTCGGCGGCTGGGATCCCACCGCCGATCCGAGCGTGGAGATCCAGTTCACCCCGGCGCGGGTGCTCATGCAGGACTTCACCGGCGTGCCCTGCGTCGTCGACCTCGCCACCATGCGCGAGGCCGTCAAGGAGCTGGGCGGCGACCCCACCAAGGTCAACCCCCTCGCCCCGGCCGAGCTGGTCATCGACCACTCGGTCATCGCCGACCTGTTCGGCCGCGAGGACGCCTTCGCCCGCAACGTGGAGCTGGAATACCAGCGCAACCGCGAGCGCTACCAGTTCCTGCGCTGGGGCCAGACCGCGTTCAACGAGTTCAAGGTCGTCCCGCCCGGCACCGGCATCGTCCACCAGGTCAACATCGAATACCTGGCCCGCACGATCATGGAACGCAACGGCCAGGCGTACCCGGACACCGTCGTCGGCACCGACTCGCACACCACCATGGTCAACGGCCTGGGCGTGCTGGGCTGGGGCGTCGGCGGCATCGAGGCCGAGGCCGCGATGCTGGGCCAGCCGGTCAGCATGCTGATCCCGCGGGTCGTCGGTTTCAAGCTGCACGGCGAGATGCCGGCCGGCACCACCGCCACCGACCTGGTGCTGACCATCACCGAGATGCTCCGCGAGCACGGCGTGGTCAGCAAGTTCGTCGAGTTCTACGGCCCCGGCGTCAGCGCCGTGCCGCTGGCCAACCGGGCCACCATCGGCAACATGTCGCCCGAGTACGGCTCCACCGTGGCGATCTTCCCGATCGACGACGAGACCATCAAGTACCTCAAGCTCACCGGCCGCTCCGAGCAGCAGGTCGCGCTGGTCGAGGCGTACGCGAAGCGCCAGGGCCTGTGGCACGACCCGGCCGGGGAGCCGAACTACTCCGAGCGCCTCGAGCTCGACCTGTCGACCATCGTGCCGTCGCTGGCCGGCCCGAAGCGCCCGCAGGACCGGGTCCCGCTGGACCGGGCCAAGGCCATGTTCCGCGAGGTGCTGGGCAACTACGTCTCCGACGGCACCGACGGCCCGGCCGACGAGGCCAGCGCCGAGTCGTTCCCGGCCAGCGACCCGCCGGCCAACCACACCGACTCGGCCGCCGACAAGCCGCACCACCTGGTCAGCGCAGCCGCCAACGCGGACGGCCGGCCGTCGAAGCCGACCCGGGTGGTCGGCGAGGACGGCGCCGAGTTCGAGCTGGACCACGGCGCGGTCGTCATCGCCGCCATCACCAGCTGCACCAACACCTCGAACCCGCAGGTCATGATCGGTGCCGCGCTGCTCGCCCGGAACGCGGTCGACAAGGGCCTGAACCGCAAGCCGTGGGTCAAGACCACGCTCGCGCCGGGTTCCAAGGTCGTCATGGACTACTACGACCGGGCCGGCCTGACGCCGTACCTCGACAAGCTCGGCTTCAACCTGGTCGGTTACGGCTGCACCACCTGCATCGGCAACTCCGGCCCGCTGCCCGAGGCCATCTCGGCCGCGGTCAACGAGGCCGACCTCACCGCGGTGAGCGTGCTGTCCGGCAACCGCAACTTCGAGGGCCGGATCAACCCGGACGTCAAGATGAACTACCTGGCCTCGCCGCCGCTGGTGGTCGCGTACGCGCTGGCCGGCACGATGGACCTGGACATCACCACCGAGCCGCTGGGCACCGGCTCGGACGGCCAGCCGGTCTTCCTGGCCGACATCTGGCCCAGCGCCAAGGAGATCGACGAGGTCATCGCCTCGGCCATCGGCGCCACCGGCTTCAGCACGGCCTACCAGGACGTCTTCGCCGGTGACGAGCAGTGGCAGTCGCTGCCCACGCCCGAGGGCAAGACCTTCGAGTGGGCGCCGGAGTCGACCTACGTGCGCAAGCCCCCGTACTTCGAGGGCATGCAGGCCGACCCGTCGCCGGTCACGAACATCGCCGGCGCGCGGGTGCTGGCCAAGCTGGGCGACTCGGTGACCACCGACCACATCTCGCCGGCCAGCTCGATCAAGGCCGACTCCCCCGCGGGCAAGTACCTGGCCGAGCACGGGGTGCCCCGGCACGAGTTCAACTCGTACGGCTCCCGGCGCGGCAACCACGAGGTGATGATCCGCGGCACGTTCGCCAACATCCGCCTGCGCAACCAGCTCGTCCCCGGCGTGGAGGGCGGCTTCACCGTCAACCACCTGACCGGCGAGCAGAGCAGCATCTACGACGCCTCGGTGGCGTACAAGGAGGCCGGCGTCCCGCTGGTCATCCTGGCCGGCAAGGAGTACGGCTCCGGCTCGTCGCGTGACTGGGCGGCCAAGGGCACGATGCTGCTGGGCGTACGCGCGGTCATCGCCGAGTCGTACGAGCGCATCCACCGCTCGAACCTGATCGGCATGGGCGTGCTCCCGCTGCAGTTCCCGCCCAAGACCAACGCGGAGTCGCTGGGCCTGACCGGCACCGAGACGTTCACGATCACCGGCGTCGAGGCCCTCAACGACGGCGGCATCCCGTCGACGGTCAAGGTGCTGACCGACACCGGCGTGGAGTTCGATGCCGACGTGCGCATCGACACCCCGGGTGAGGCGGACTACTACCGCCACGGCGGCATCCTGCAGTACGTGCTGCGCAAGATGCTGACCAGCTAGTCGCCGTTGTGCTGCAGAACACCCCGTCGTCCGCCCGGACGGCGGGGTGTTCTTACCTGCACGGGACACGTTTGGAAACATGAGTGCCGCAAGCTGACGCCCATGGAGATCCTGCTGCTGGCCACCCGCCCCGGCGCCGCTGCGGAGGATCGGGCGCTACCGGCGCTCGATCTGCTGCGGCACTCCCTGCGGGTCGGCACCTTCGACGTCCAGTCCCTGCTCTCCGGCGCCGACCCCGACGTCGTCCTGGTGGACGCGCGCCGGGACCTGCTCGAGGCCCGTGACCTGTGCCGGATGCTGCGCGCGACCGGGCTGCGGGTGCCGCTGCTGGCCGTCGTCGAGGAGGCCGGCCTGATCGCGATGGCCGCCGACTGGGGCCTGGACGACGTGCTGCTGTCGCACGCCGGACCGGCGGAGGTCGAGGCCCGGCTGCGGATGACCACGGGACGGGTCTCCGGCGGCACCGCGGGCGGGGCGAGCGGCACGGTCACCGCCGGGGAGCTGGCCATCGACCCGCAGACGTACTCCGCCCGGCTCAAGGGCCGCCAGCTCGACCTCACCTACAAGGAGTTCGAGCTGCTCAAGTTCCTGGCCCAGCACCCGGGCCGGGTGTTCAGCCGGGACCAGCTCCTGCGCGAGGTGTGGGGCTTCGACTACTTCGGTGGCCACCGCACCGTCGATGTGCACGTCCGCCGGCTGCGGGCCAAGCTCGGCACCGAGTACGAGTGCATGATCGGCACAGTCCGGCAGGTCGGCTACAAGCTGGTGCTCCCGCCGCAGCAGACCGGCCGGATGCTCGCCGGTGACTGGGCCGAGCCGGTCGCGCCGCGAGTGCCGCTCGATCTGTGAAACCCGTGTGCGAGGCTCTTGGTCATGGATGACAACACTGTGCTGGGCCGGATCAACGGCCTGGTCGAAGAGGAGCACAAGCTCCGTCAGCAGTTGAGCCGCGGAGAGATCACCAGCGACGAGGAGCACGCCAAGCTCAAGGAGCTCGAGGAGTCGCTGGACCAGTGCTGGGACCTGCTGCGCCGCCGGCGCGCTGCCCGGGAGTTCGGCAACAACCCGGACAGCGAGCAGGCCCACAGCACCAATGAGGTCGAGGGCTACCTCCAGTGACGCGGCCCCGGCCGCGGCCACCGCTTGTCCGGCGGCCGCGGCCCGGGCTGCTTGCCCCGGGGCGTCACAGCAGTCCCGCTTCGTAGCTGAGGCGTTCGATCAGCCCGTCGGCGTCCACCGTCAGACCGCGCGCGGTGAACCAGCTCGCGACGTTACGCACGTCGCGGGCCAGGAACTCGGCGCCCTGGGGGTTGGCGATCAGGTCGACGATCTGCGGCATGTCGATGATCACCAGCCGCCCCTCGTGCACCAGCGTGTTGTACGGCGACAGGTCGCCGTGCGCGATCTGGGTCCGGGCCAGCACGCTGAGCGCGTCGGTCATCTGCCGCCACAGGACCTCGAGCCCCTCGCGGTCGGTACGCACCTGGGCGAGCCGCGGCGCGGCCTCGCCGGTCTCCCAGTCGCCGATGAACTCCAGCATCAGCTCGGTGCCGATGAGCTGGACCGGATACGGCACCGAGATCGTGCCACCCTCCTGACCGACCTGCCAGAGCCGGGACAGCGCGCCGAACTCGGCCGCCGCCCACTGCCCGGCGATGAGCTCCTTGCCGAAGGCGGTGCGGTTGGTCATCGCGCGCATCTCGCGGGACCGGCGCACCCGGCGTCCCTCGAGGTAGCCCGCGTCGCGGTGGAACAGCCGGTGGTCGCCGTCGCGGTAGCGCTTGGCCGCGATCATGCTGACCTGATCGGTGCCGGGTATGTGCCGCCGGACCAGGAAGACGTCCGCTTCCTTGCCGGTCTTGAGCATGCCGAGCTCAGTGTCCACCGCGGCGTGCTCGGTGCGGACCCAGTCGGGGCGGGGATGGGGGCCGTGCAGGGCGCCGTCCCACGTCGACCAGCGGTCGCCGGTCTCGGGCAGGTCGGGGTCCTCGGCCAGAGCGGGCTCGAGCTTGCCCGTCTTTACGAAGCCGGCGTCGTCGTCGTCGAACTTGCGGCGGCCGCGGCGCATGGTTGCCGGGCCGAAAGCGTCGTGCTCTCGCACTGGAGGGTCTCCTCGGAGAAGAAAGAAACTGGAACCTGGGCATGGCGAAGGACAACGACAGCCATGAGGTTCACCCCCTTCTTCTCGAGAAACCGGCGGAACACGTACGCGATGCACTCTCCCGGGCGTCACCCGGTCGCGCAACCGAATTAACGGGCGGCCATCACCGCGGACAGTCCCTGGATCACGTTGCCGACCACCCGGGTCGGCGCGAACCTGTTGTCGATCCAGTCCCGGCCGCGGTGCAACCACACGCTGGGTAGTCCCATCGCGGCGGCGCCACCGATGTCCGCCTCCGGGCTGTCCCCGACGATCCAGGCGCCACCGAGGCGCATCCGGACCCGCTGGGCGGCCAGCGCGAAGATGCGCGGGTTGGGCTTGCTCACGCCGGCCTGCTCGGAGATGACCCAGTCGGCGACGTAGCGGTCCAGCCCGGTGCGCCGGATCCGGGTCTCCTGCTGCTCGTGCGGGCCGTTGGTGACCACCACCGGAACCCACCCCGCGTCCCCGGCGATCTGCAGCGCACAGGCCACAAGGGGGTCGAGGCGCTCGTAGGCCAGCGGGCCTTCGTGCAGCTCCTCGAGCAGGTCGATGGAGGGGATGTCGAGCTGGTAGCGGTCGCGGATCAGATCGGCCAGGTCCCACCGGGAGGTGAGGCCGTCCGCGTCGACCGACAGTAACCAGTCGAGATCGTCCTGCGGTGCCGCGATCTCGTCGAGAAAACCTTTCGCCCACAGACGGAACGCACCGCTGCGGTCAAGCAGGGTGTCGTCCAGCGCGAGGAAGACGAGAGGCACCCGCGCACTGTACGTGAGTGAATGCGGGCGCGGACAGTCCAACAGTGTTAACAAAGGGAGGGCCCGATGACACTTTTGGCACCATCCGAGACGGCTCCCGATCGGCTGGCAAGCCGTACGTACGGATTGCAAGCGTCCGAACCGGCGTGACACGATCGCAGCGTGCCCAGGGTAAGCCAGGACCAGCTCGACGCCCGCCGCCACGAGATCCTCGCGGCGGCGCGCGGGTGCTTCGCCCGATTCGGGTACGAGGGCGCCACCGTGCGCCGCCTCGAGGAGGCCACCGGCCTTTCACGTGGCGCGATTTTTCACCACTTCCGCGACAAGGACTCCCTGTTCCTGGCGGTCGCGGAGGACGACGCCGCCGCGATGGTCGCCACGGTCCGCCGCAACGGCCTCGTCCAGGTGATGCGCGACCTGCTCGAACAGGCCCGCACCAGCGACGGCGACACGGCCGGCTGGCTCGGCAGCCAGCTCGAGGTGTCCCGGCGGCTGCGCACCGATCCGGCCTTCGCCAAGCGCTGGGCCGAGCGCTCCGCCGCGATCGCCGAGGCCACCCGCGAGCGGCTGGAACGCCAGCACGAGGCCGGTGTGCTGCGCGACGACGTGGGTGTCGAGGTGCTCACCCAGTTCCTCGAGCTGGCGTACGACGGGCTGGTCCTGCACCTGGCGACCGGGCGCCCGGCGGGCGAGCTGAGCCGGGTCCTGGACGTCGTGGAGGAAGCTGTCCGCCGGCCGTGACCCGAACGTTGCACTGACCTGCACAATGAGGTCCAGCAACGCGACAAGCTCGGGAGGTCGGACATGAATCTCGCGGCGCAGGGTGACACCTGGGGCATCCCCGGACCGGCTTTCCTCGTCCTCTACGGCACCGTGATCATCGCGGTGCTCATCCTCTCGGCCATCCACCGGCGCGTCCTGTTCTCCGGTAACCGCAGCGCCCCCGTCGACCGGCTCGGCCCGCAGCAGATCGCGTACCTCAACGGCGGCGACGGGCTCGCCGTCTACGCCTCCCTGGGCGGCCTGCGCGGCGCCGGGGCCATCACCGGCGGTCCCGGTAAGACGCTGCAGCAGTCGGGTCCGATGCCCGCCGGGACCACCCCGCTGGACTCGGCGGTCTACAACGCGGTGGGCCGGCGCGTCCGGGCCCGCGACCTCACCGGTGACCAGTGGGTCGTCGCGGCGGTGCGGCAGCTGCGCGAGGGCCTGGAGGCGCAAGGTCTGGCCGTCAGCCCGGCCAGGCTCAAGGCCGCCCGGGCCTGGGCCCTGGTGGGCGCGCTGGTCGTGCTGGCCGGCGTGGCCCGGCTCGTCGACGGCCTGCAGAACGACAAGCCCGTCGGTTTTCTCGTGGTGGCCATCGTGCTCGCCGTCGTCCTGACCATCACCTTGCTGACCCGTCGCCGCCGCGCGACCCACGCGGCCGACAAGGGCCTGCGCGCCCTGCGTCAGCAGTACGCCTACCTGGCGCCGCACCAGTCCCCCTCGTACGCGACCTACGGCGCGACGGGCGCGGCCATGGGTGTCGCCCTGTACGGCACCGCGACGCTCTACACGATGGACCCCGCCTTCGCCGCCAACGCGGACCTCCAGCGGATCAGCGCTTACAACAACAGTGGCTCCTACTCCGGTGGCGACTCGGGCAGCTCCTCCTCCTGCAGCAGCAGCAGCAGCTCGTCCTGCGGCGGAGGCGGCGGGTGCGGCGGAGGCGGGTGCGGCGGATGACCACCGCGTACGGGGTGGGCATCGGCTGGCGGCCCGAGATCGGCGGCTTCGTCGCCCAGCTCCCCGGCCTCAAGTTCGCCGAGGTGGTCGCCGAGTCCGTCCACGCCCACGGTGACCTGCCGGTAGGCCTGGCCGAGCTGCGCGACCGCGGCGTGGCCGTGGTGCCGCACGGGGTGAGACTGTCGCTGGGCGGCGCGGAGCCGGTCGAGCCGGCCCGCGTCACGCACCTCGCGGCGGTGGCCGAGCGGCTGGGCGCACCCTTGGTCAGCGAGCACATCGCGTTCGTCCGCGCCGGTGGCGTGGAGGCCGGGCACCTGCTGCCGATCCCGCGCAGCCGCGAAGCCGTCGACGCGGTGGTGGCCAACGTGAAGCGCACCCAGGCCGAGCTGTCCGTGCCGATCGCCCTGGAACCGATCGCGGCCCTGTTCGACTGGCCCGACGACGAGCTGGACGAGGGCGCGTTCCTGACCGAGATCCTGGAACGCACCGGCGCCCTGCTCCTGCTGGACGTGGCCAACGTCTACGCCAACGCGCTCAACCGCGGCACGGACCCGCTGGCCCTGCTCGACCGGCTGCCGCTGGACCGGATCGCCTACGTCCACGTGGCCGGCGGCGCGGAACACGACGGGATCTACCACGACACCCACACCGACGCGGTCCCGCAGCCGGTGCTCGACCTGATCACCGAACTGTGCGCCCGGCACCGGCCCCCGGCACTGATGCTGGAACGCGACGGCGACTACCCGTCAGCGGCGGAGCTCAACGGCGAGCTGGACGCGATCGCCGCCGCCTCCGGCTACCCGAGCGTGACATGACATCGCTGGCGGAACGGCAGGCCGAGCTGGTGGCCGCACTGACCGCCGGGGCCGCCGTACCCCCGGGCTTCGATGCCCGGCTCGTCGAGGCCGCCCGGGTCGCGCTGCTCAGGAAGCGGGCCGGTGAGGTCGCGCGGCAGTGGCCGGATCTGGTGCACGCGCTGGGTGCGGGGTGGCACAGGCAGTGGTCGGCGTGGGCCGCGACGCGGCCCACGCAGGGCTCTCTGCGCGATGGCTGGGATCTCGCCCGCGAGCTGGCCGTGCGAGGGGAGCTGCCGGCCGCAGCCGGCCCGGAACTCGCGGCCCGCGAGGCATCCCTGGTCTACGACGGCGAAAATCCCCCGCGACCCCGCCGGATGCCGGCCGTGCGCGGCGCCGCCGGCTCCGTGGTCGTGCAGGTCGCAGGCCGGGTACGCGTCCTGCGCCGCGGCTGAGCCCCCAGGTCCCGCCGCTCAGCGCGACCTCCGCCCGCTCAACCCGAACTCCACCTGCTCAGGCCGACCTCTGCCTGCTCAGGCCGACCTCTGCCTGCTCAAGCCAACCTCCGCCTGCTCAAGCCGACCCGCACCTTGAGCCCGATCCCACCCGCTCAGCCCGCGCCCCGCCGCCGGCCCACCCGGGTCACGGACAGCGGCCACGACCCAGCCGGTGCCGTCAGGCCGGGCGACGCCGCCGAAACTGTCGGAGGCGGGCGGTAGCTTCGTCGGCATGGATGGCTCGGTTCTGGTCACCGGCGCCTCGCGGGGCCTCGGTGCGCACATCGCCCGGCGGCTGGCCGCCGACGGCCGGCCCGTGGCCGTCAACTATCTGCCCGACCGGGCGGACGCCGAGCGGGTCGTCGCCGACATCGAGGCCGCCGGCGGGCGCGCGGCCGCCTTCCGGGCCGATGTCACCGACGAGGCCGAGGTCACCGCGCTGATCGCCGCCGTCGAGTCCCGGCTCGGCCCGGTGGCCGTGCTGGTGCCCAACGCCACCGGCCCGCAGCCGGCGATCGACGCGGTCGACGTCACCTGGCAGGACCACCTGGACCAGCTCACCTTCTTCGTGAAGAGTCCCACCTTACTGATGCAGGCGGTCGCGCCCGGCATGCGCGAGCGCGGCGGGGGCCGGATCATCCAGATCGGCTCGGATCTCTTCGAGCGCGCGGCACCGGGCATGTCGGCCTACAGCGCGGCCAAGGGCGCGCAGTTCTCGCTGACCCGCACGTGGGCGCGCGAGCTCGGCCCGTGGGGCATCACCGTCAACGTGGTCGCGCCCGGCTGGATCCCGGTGGAACGGCACGCGCACATCGACCCGAAACACGTCGAGGAGTACCGGCGCGAGGTGCCGCTGGGCCGGATGGGCACCCCGGGCGAGATCGCGGACGTGGTGGCCTTCCTGGCCTCGGACGGGGCCCGGTTCATCACCGGCGAGCGCATCACGGTCAACGGCGGTCACGCCATGGACTGATCTCCTCGATCGGCCGGCGGCACGGGCAGCGCGGCCCGGCGGTTCCGCGTACGGTCGCTGGCATGTCCTATCCCGATGCGCGTTACCTCGGCGACGGTGGCGAGGCGACCGCGACCCTGCGGGTCGCCGGCGCCGAACCGGAGCTCGACGGAGCGGCGACCACCGCGAGTTACCTCGCCACCGGTGACAGCACGGACGGCAGGTTCGGCCTGTACCGGTGGGATTTCAAGGGTCCCCGCAGCGGTCCCGATCCGCACTTCCACCGCTCCATCTCGGAGTCCTTCTTCGTCCTGTCCGGCACGGTCAAGCTCTACGACGGCACCAAGTGGCAGGACGGCCGCCCCGGCGACTTCCTGTACGTGCCGGAGGGCGGCGTCCACGGCTTCCACAACGAGTCGGGCGAGCCGGCGTCGATGCTGATCCTGTTCGCCCCCGGGGCACCCCGGGAGGACTACTTCGAACGGGTCTCGACCGTCGGGCAGATGTCCGAGGAGGAACGCACGGAGTTCTTCCTGCGCCACGACACGTTCTGGACCTGACCCCGCCGCCGCCCGCGACAGCCACGGCCGCCGGCGGGGCGCCGGGTCAGCCCCGGCGCCACCGGATCAGCCCAGCGCCGCCGGTGCCTGGTCGATGAAGCCCAGCACCGTGCGGATCCGCCCGTCCGCGCCGAGCTCCGCCACGTCGAAGCCGACCACCACCGGCTCCTCCCCCGCCGGGCCCAGATGCCAGGTGAAACGCGCCTGCTCGTGATGGGCGTCGACCGTCCCGCCGGGCGTGAAGACCAGCCCCGGGAACTGGGCCTGCACCGCGCCGATCAGACCGTCCAGCGCCGCGTGGCCCTCGACCGCGGCCAGCGGGTCGACGTACCGGATGTCCGCGGTGAAGGCCTCCTCGATCGCCGCGCGGCGGCGCCGCGGGTCTGTCTCGTTCCAGGCGGCCAGGTAGCGCTGCACCACGATGTCGACGTCACTCATGTCGGTTCTCCTCGCTGCTCGGGTTGTCGGCCCGACCACCGTCACCCGGCCCGGGTAGTCCGGTCGATTACCTCGCGGGTAATCGGCGGGCCGCCGCCGGCTCCCTACGATCGGGGTCATGAGCGACGTGGGGGTGCTGCTGCGCCGGTGGCGGGGCAGCCGGCGGCTGAGCCAGCTCGAGCTCGCCGGTCAGGCGGGGGTGTCGACGCGGCACCTGTCGTTCGTGGAGACGGGCCGGGCCCGGCCGACCCGGGAGATGATCCTGCGGTTGGCCGAGGAGCTGGCCGTACCGTTGCGGGCGCGCAATGCGCTGCTGCTGGCCGGCGGTTTCGCGCCGGCCTATCCCGAGGGGGATCTCCGCGGCCCGGACCTGGCCGCCGTGCTGGCGTCCCTGCGCGATGTGCTGGCCGGGCACGAGCCGTATCCGGCCGTCCTGATCGACCGGCACTGGACCATGGTCGACGGGAACGCGGCGGTGCCGCTGCTGACCGCCGGGTCGGCGCCGGAGCTGCTGGAGCCACCGGTGAACGTGCTGCGGCTGTCCCTGCATCCGGACGGCATGGCGCCCCGGATCCGGAATCTGCCCGAGTGGCGCGCGCACGTCCTGCACCGGCTCGACCGCCAGGCGCAGGCGACCGGCGATCCGGTGCTGCGGTCACTGCACAACGAGCTGCTGGCGCTGCCCGGCGGCCAGGCCACGGCCCGGCCGGACGGCATGGTCGTGCCCCTGCGGTACGCGACCGCGAGCCAGGAGCTGTCGTTCTTCAGCGTCACGTCGGTGCTCGGCACGCCGCTGGATGTCACCCTCGACGAGCTGGCCATCGAGTCGTTCCTGCCGGCGGACGCGGCGACCGCCGCCTTCCTGCGCGCCCGCTGATCTTCCGGGTGACCGAAGGCGGTCCAGGTGGCAGGATCTGCGGCATGGATCTCGGGCTGGCTGACCGCGTCTTCGTCCTCACCGGCGCCTCCCGGGGCCTCGGTTTCGCCACCGCCAAAGCGCTGGTGGCCGACGGCGCCAAGGTCGTCGTCTCCGCCCGGTCCCAGGAGGCGGTCGACGCGGCGGTGGCCCGGCTCGGCGGCAGCGCGGCGGGCGTGGCTGCGGATCTGACCGATCCCGGCACGCCGGAGCTGCTGATCAACACCGCGCGGGAGCGCTTCGGCCGGCTCGACGGCGCGCTGATCTCGGTGGGCGGCCCGGCCCGCGGCACGGCCGCGGACCTGACCGACGAGCAGTGGCGCGAGGCCTTCGAGACCGTCTTCCTCGGCACGGTACGCGCGGCGCGCACTGTCGCGGCGGCACTGACCGAGGGCGGCGCGATCGCCCTGGTGCTGTCCACGTCGGCGCGCACTCCCATCGCCGGTCTGGGCCTGTCCAACGGGCTGCGGCCGGGTCTGGCCGGTGCGGCGAAGGACATGGCGGACCAGTACGGCCCGCGCGGCGTACGCGTGGTGAGCCTGCTCCCGGGACGCGTGCTGACCGACCGCAACAAGGAGCTCTTCGAAGCGACCGGCGACGCCGACGCGGCAGCCGCGGAGGCGGCGGCCTCGGTCCCGCTGCGCCGACTGGGTGAGCCGGACGAGTTCGGCAAGGTGGCGGCGTTCGTGCTGTCCCCGGCGGCGAGCTACCTGACCGGGCTGACCCTGCCCGTCGACGGCGGTGCGCTACGGACGCTCTGAGCCGGTCGTCTTCCGCCGGCACCGGGCGACCGTCGTGCCGCCCGGCCCGGCGGTCCTGCGCGGCGGGCTGACCCGGCACCGGCCGGGTCCTGAGGTCACGACGGCCGGATCGATACGCTTGGCGGATGCTGTCCGCCGTGCCGCCACCCGCTTACCGGCCGCCGACGGCCGAGGAAGTCGCCGCCGCCGGGGACCGCACGCTCGCCGACCTGGTCGGCCCCGGGCTGCGGGTGCTGTTCTCCGGGATCAACCCGAGCCTGTACTCGGCCGCCACCGGGCACCACTTCGCCCGCCCCGGCAACCGGTTCTGGCCCGCGCTGCACCGGGCCGGCTTCACCCCGGTGCTGCTGCATCCGTCGGAGCAGTGGAAGCTGCCCGAGCTCGGCCTGGGCATCACCAACGTGGTCGCCCGGGCCACCGCACGCGCCGACGAGCTCTCCCCCGCCGAGTTCGTCGACGGCGGCCGGCTGCTGGAGAAGCTGGTGCGCACCTGGCAGCCGCGGTATCTCGCTGTGCTGGGCGTGACCGCGTACCGGGCGGCGTTCGGCCGGCCCAGAGCGCGGATCGGGCCGCAGGACGAGACCGTCGGCGGGGTGCCAGTGTGGGTGCTGCCGAACCCGAGCGGCCTGAACGCGCACTACACGGTCGACACGCTGGCGGCGGCGTACGCGGAGCTGCGGGAGGCGGCAGAGCGGTGACCCCCGAGTCCGACTGCTGGCTGGACCCCGGCATCGAGGTGCGGGAGTCGGCGATCGAGGGGCGGGGGTTGTTCGCCCGGCAGGCGTACCCGGCCGGTGTGGTCGTCTCGCGTCTGGGCGGGCGGCTGGTGTCGTGGGCGGATCTGCGCCGGCTCATCGCCGACCCGGAGCAGCCGTACGTCGACACGATCACGGTGAGCGAAACCGAGCATCTGGTCCTGCCGCCCCGGCGCCCCAACGGCTACGGCAATCACAGCTGCGACCCGAACCTGTGGTGGGTGGGCCCCTACGAGCTGGCCACCCGGCGCCCGATCGCGCCGGGTGAGGAGCTGACCAACGACTACGCCGCCAGTACGGCGGAGCCCGCGTTCACGATGGCCTGCCGCTGCGGCACCTCCCTGTGCCGCCGCACGGTCACCGGCGACGACTGGCGCCGCGCGGACCTGCGGGCGCGCTACGGCGAGCACTGGATCCCGATGCTGCTCGCCCGGATCGCCGCGCTGCCGGACGGCTCCGGCCGAAAGCCAGGTCAGCGGGGGCACTGACCTGACCTCCGGCGGCATCCGGGGGCCGCTTCCCAGGCCCCACCCTCCAAGACGGAGCGGAGCCCGGATAAGTTGCACTCAGAGCGCGGTGCTCTTGAACGCGGTACGGGTGAAGGCCGATCCGGTCCACTTCCAGCTCTGGGTGATCCGCAGATCGGGGCAGCACAGCGAGGCGTCGTCGCTGAGCGCCTCGGACTCCACGGTCAGCGAACGTCCCTTCGCCCGCAGGTCGGCCGTCCGCAGGTACGCGTCCTTGCCGATGGTCAGCAGCGGCTCGGTGCCGGAGTCCGCGCCGAAGACGAAGACGCGCACCGCGTTCGTCGAGGTGGTCGTCGGGCAGGACGCCGCGACGATCGTGTCCGGCCGGCCGTCCCCGGTGAGGTCCGAGTGGTCGACGTGCTGCACCTCGGCCCGCTTCGGCAGGTCGGCGTGGGACTTGCAGCCGAGCGCCCGGAAGGCGGCCTTGGCCCAGTCGGTGTCGTCGGCCTGTCCGCCCTGGCCGGTCGCCGGCTTCTCGGCCGGGGCCGGCTTCTTGACCCCGGCCGGCTTCTCGGCCGGGGCCGCGGGCCGGGTCGAGGTGCTCTCCGTGGGGCTCGGGGCCGGACCGGCGGCCTGGCTCGCGGCGGAACCGGCACCCGAGGACGCGGACGGGGCAGCGATCGGCGCGTCGAACGGGGTGGAGCAGGCCGCCGTCGCCGCGATGGCGCAGCCGGTGAGGGCCAGCAGAGTGAGCTTGTTCGTGACCTGACGCATCGGTTTCTCCCCGTGTCTTCCCTTGGCGAGGCCCCACCGTATCGACGTCGAGGGCTGCTCCGGCTCACGGATTCATGCCAAGCCGCCACGGACCGTCATCCCCGGCGCGCGTATGGTCGGCGCGTGCTGACCGCCGGAGTCGACCTGGCCGCCGACCCGGCCGGGACCGCCGTCGCGTCCATCGCCTGGTCCGCCACCGGAGCCACCGTGCGCCTGGTGACCGTGCCCGCCGATGACGAGATGATCGTCGAGCTGGCCGGTCGGTCCGCGAAGATCGGCATCGACTGCCCACTGGGCTGGCCGGACGCCTTCGTGACCTTCGTCGGCGCCCATCGCGACGGCGGGGTGCCGATCCCTGACGGCGTGGACGCCCGGCAATGGCGGCGCCGGCTGGCCTGGCGGCACACCGACGAGGTGGCCCGCCGCCTGACCGGCCTGGTGCCGTTGAGCGTGTCCGCGGACCGGATCGGGCACACCGCCATGCGCTGCGCGGCGCTGCAGACCCGGCTGGCACAGGCCGGACGCGGCGTCGACCGCAGCGGGGCCGGCGCGGTCGTCGAGGTCTATCCCGCCGCGTCGCTCAAGGTGTGGGGGCTGCCCTGGCGCGGCTACAAGACCACGAAGAACCAGGCCGCTCTCGGCGTCGTCGTCGACCAGCTGAAACAGGCCGCGCCGTGGCTGGACCTGGGCGGGCACGAGGACCTGTGCCGGCACAGCGACCATGCGCTGGACGCCGTCGTCGCGGCGCTGACCGCGCGGGCCGCCGTACGCGATCAGGTCTGCCGCCCCGACGAGCGGGAGCTGCCCGCGGCCCGGACCGAAGGATGGATCGCGATCCCCACCGCCGCGCTGGCGGCACTGCCGGAATAAACCGCATGTGCCGGCCGGGCGCGAAGCCTAGGGTGGCGCGGATGACTCTTTCTCATGACGTGGCCGGCGACGGCCCCACGGTGGTCCTGCTGCATTCGACGGTGTGCGACCGGCGCATGTGGGACCCGCAGGTCCCGGCGCTGGTCGAGGCCGGCTACCGGGTGGTCCGGGCCGACTTCCGCGGCTTCGGCGACTCCCCGATGCCCGACGGGCCGTCCGGCGACGCCGACGACGTCATCGAGCTGATCGACTCGCTCGGCGCGGAGCAGGTGGCGATGATCGCGGCATCCGGCGGGGGCCGGGTGGCGCTGGAGATCGCCGCCGGCCGGCCGGAGCGGGTGACCGCCCTGGCGCTGCTCTGCACCGCCTGGTGGGAGCACGAACGCAGCGCCGACCTGCGGGCCTTCGGCGCCCGCGAGGACGCGCTGCTGGAGGCCGGGGATGTGGCTGCGGCCACCGAGCTCAATGTGGAGATGTGGGTCGGTCCGGCGGCGGACCGGGCAACCCGCGACAAGGTACGCGTGATGCAACGTCGCGCCTTCGACGAGCAGCTGGCGGTGGACGAGGAATTCCCGCAGCTGGCGACGGAGCCGGACGTCGGGGCCATCACCGCCCGGACGCTGCTGGTGTCGGGGGCGCATGACGTGATCGACTTCCGCGAGATCGCCGTGGCGCTGTCCCGGCGGATCCCCGGCGCCCGGCATGTTGAGCTGGACTGGGCCGGGCACCTGCCGAGCCTGGAACGACCCGACGCGGTGAACCCGCTGCTGATCGACTTCCTGCGCGCTGCCTGACGCCGATCAGCTCGGCACCGGCCTGCGCCGGCAGTGTCAGGCCGGCCCCGGGAGCCGCCGGCCGCGACCACCACACCGCTCGGCGCTCGGTGACCACGCCACCGTCGAGATAGGAGTCGGCCAAGGCTCCCGGTAGTGCCGCCGCCAGCTCGCGGCATGCAACTCGGCGATCGAGGCGGCGTCCGCCGGGCCGGCCGTTCTGTCACGACCGGCCGTTCTGTCACGACCGGCCGGATGCCGAGCTCGCAGCTCAGGGCTCGATCGGGTGCGGGACCTGCACGATGACCTGCTCGGTCTCCTCCGCGTACGGCATGGCCGGGCTGTCGCCCACCGCGAACTGGGTGCGGTACAGCTCCGCGTACAAGCCGCCGGCCGCCACGAGCTCGCTGTGCTTGCCGCGCTCGACGATGCGGCCGTCGTCCAGCACCAGGATCTGGTCGGCCTCGCGGACCGTGGACAGGCGGTGGGCGATGACCAGCGCCGTCCGGCCCTCCAGGGCCACGGTCAGGGCCCGCTGCACGGCCGCTTCGGACTCGCTGTCCAGGTGCGCCGTCGCCTCGTCCAGGATCACGATCGACGGGTGCTTGAGCAGCAGCCGGGCGATCGCGATGCGCTGCTTCTCGCCGCCGGAGAAACGGTAGCCGCGCTCGCCGACCACCGTGTCCAGCCCCTCGGGCAGGGAGCGGACCAGCTCGGCGACCTGGGCGCCGCGCAGGGCGTCCCACATCTCCTCCTCGGTCGCCTCCGGCCGGGCGTAGCGCAGGTTTTCCGCGATCGTCTCGTGGAACAAGTGGGAGTCCTGGGTGACGACGCCGATGGTGTCGCGCAACGACTCCAGGGTGGCGTCGCGCACGTCGACGCCGCCGACGCGGACGGCGCCCTCGGTCACGTCGTAGACCCGGGAGACGAGCATGGAGGTGGTGGACTTGCCGGCGCCGGACGGGCCGACCAGGGCGACCATCTGGCCGGGCTCGACGACGAAGTCCACGCCGCGCAGCACCGGCGCGTTCTCGGTGCGGTCGAGGGCGACCACGTCCTCCAGCGTGGCGAGGGAGACCTCGTCGGCGCTCGGGTAGCGGAAGTGCACGTCGCGGAACTCGAGCCGGCCGGAGCCGGGCGCGATGGCGACGGCGTCCGGCTTCTCCTCGATGCCCGGCTTGAGGTCGAGGACCTCGAAGACCCGGTCGAAGGAGACCAGGGCGCTCATCACGTCGACCCGGACGTTGCTCAGCGCGGTGAGCGGGCCGTAGAGCCGGGTCAGCAGCAGGGCCAGGGTGACCACGGTGCCCGCGGTGACGCTGCCGGTGACCGCGAGCCAGCCGCCGAGCCCGTAGGTCAGGGCCTGGGCCAGCGAGGCGACCAGCAGCATGGCGACGAAGAAGGTGCGGGAGAACATGGCCTGCTGCACACCGATGTCCCGGACCCGCTGCGCGCGCTCACCGAAGCGCGCGGCCTCGGCGTCGGGCCGGCCGAACAGCTTGACCAGCAGGGCGCCGGAGACGTTGAAACGCTCGGTCATGGTCGCGTTCATCTTCGCGTCCAGGTTGTACGACTCGCGGGTGATCTCGGCGAGCTTCTTGCCCACCCGGCGCGCCGGGATGATGAAGACCGGGAGCATGACCAGGGACAACACGGTGATCTGCCAGGACAGGCTGAACATCACGGCGGCGGTCAGCACGAGCTGGATGACGTTGCTGACCACACCGGACAGTGTGGAGGTGAACGCCCGCTGGGCCCCGGTGACGTCGTTGTTGAGCCGGCTGACCAGGGCGCCGGTCTGCGTCCGGGTGAAGAACTGCAGCGGCATGCGCTGGACGTGATCGTAGACCTTGGTGCGCAGGTCGAGGATGATGCCCTCGCCGATGCGGGCCGAATACCACCGTTGGGCCAGGGACAGGAACGCGTCGACGATCGCCAGGCCGGCGATCATGAAGGCGAGCTTGACCACCGTCGCGGCGGCGTCGGAGCCGCCGGCGGTGATGGCGTTGACCACGTGGCCGGCGAGCACCGGGGTGGCGACGCCGATGCCCGCGGCGAACACCACGGTGATCAGGAAGACGATGATGTCGCGTCGATAGGGCCGGGCGAAGCGCAGAATGCGCTTGGTCGTGCCCCGGCTGAGCTGATGCTTCGAGACGCGCTCGGAATTCTGGATCGAGCGCAGCATCATCCAACTGGAGCCGCTGGAGTTCGGACCCATGCGTCACCTCCCGGGCGTCTGTGGCAGGCACAGTCTGCCCGCTGGGTATGACAACCCGAGAGGTAACCGGTTTCTTCCTGAACGGTCCTTACTCGGCGCCCAGCAGGTCGCGCAGGCGGCGGGTCTGCGCCTCCCGCTCGGCCCGGTCCTGCTCGGCGTACGAGCGGCCGGTGGCCCCGGCCAGCAGCGCCTTGATCTCGGCCACGGCGCCCTGGTCGGCGGCCAGCACGGCCGCGGCCAGGTCGGAGACCGCTCCGGACAGCTCGGCACCGGGCACCACGGCGGTGGCCAGGCCGATCCGGTCCGCCTCCTGGGCCGAGATGCGCCGGCCGGTGACACAGATCTCCAGCGCGCGGGACGGCCCGACGAGCTCGGTCAGCCGTTTGGTGCCACCGAGATCCGGCACCAGGCCGAGCGTGACTTCGGCCATCGAGAAACGGGCGTCGTCGGCCAGGATCCGCAAGTCGCAGTTGAGCGCGAGCTGAAATCCGGCCCCGATCGCGTGACCCTGCACGGCGGCGATGGTGACCAGCGAGGGCCGGCGTAACCAGGTGAACGCATCCTGGAAGCCGGCAATCCGATCCGCGCACTCTTCCGGGGACAACGCGGCCAGTTCCGGCAACGAAGAATCGCCGCCGCCCCGGGCAACCGACAAGTCGAGTCCGGCGGAAAAGGCACGCCCTTCACCCCGGACAATGACGACTCGCACGTCCCCCGGCATTTTCCGGGAAATGTCGGCGAGGTCCGACCACATGGCGGGAGTCTGGGCATTGAGCACATCGGGCCGGCACAACGTCACCGTCGCGACCGGCCCGTCCTGGTCATACCGAACGCCTGCTTCGGTCCCGGGTGATGCGCTGGTCGTCACGCCTTCTTGCGACGACGGGCGCCGCCGCGCTGGCGAAGCTGGACACCCGACTCGGTGAGCACCCGGTGCACGAATCCGTAGGACCGCCCGGTGGAGGCGGCCAGGGCCCGAATGCTCTCGCCGGAGGTGTATCGCTTCACCAGGTCTTTGGCGAGCGTCTGTCGCTCGCTGCCGACGATTCGACGACCCTTCTCAGTGCTGGTGGCTGTGCCGGTGGCTGCCATGTTGAATCCTCACGTCCCAGACTGTGCGGTTCGATACGGTCCCACCTATTAGACCGCCTCCAACGATCATGCGCTAGGTATCTCGGCTTAGCCAACGTGCCCAATTACCACTGTCAGGAACCCGACGGTGACCATGCGCATCAATGTCAGACCGTTGCCCCGGGAGCCGGATCGGGTCGGGAATCGGACGCCGGAGAGCGTTTGCCGGCCGCCTGCCGCGACTGCCCCGCGACCCCGGACCTCGCCCCAAGACCACCGGCTGAGCTGCACAAACATCAACTACATGGTGGACGGACAACGATGTCACGCAGCGTCGACGCAGCATGCACGCAGGGGTGCGAGTCTGTGCCCGGACGGGCAGTGGAGCCCGGCTGAGGGGCGCCCGGGGCCGGCCGTACGGTGACCGGAGCCGGGCAGGAGTCGCACTGTCTGTGTGGGCACCAGTTGACAACCGACGATGCCGTTGATCCTCGATCAAGCGATGGCGATCACGCCAGCTCGACGAGCTCCAGCAGATCGTCGCTCCACGCGTCCTCGTCGCCGTCGGGCAGCAGGATGGCCCGGTCCGGCTTCAGCGCCTGCACGGCCCCCGCGTCGTGGGTGACCAGCACGATCGCGCCCGGGTAGTTGGCGATGGCGTCCAGCACCTGCTCGCGGCTGACCGGGTCGAGGTTGTTGGTCGGCTCGTCGAGCAGCAGCACGTTGGCGCCCGAGCAGACCAGGGTGGCCAGCGCCAACCGCGTCTTCTCGCCGCCGGAGAGCACGCCGGCGGGCTTGTCGACGTCGTCACCCGAGAAGAGGAACGCGCCCAGGATCTTCCGCAGCTCGGTGTCGGTCTGCTCCGAACCAGCGCTGCGCATGTGCTCCAGGATCGTGCGGTCCACGTCCAACGTCTCGTGCTCCTGGGCGTAGTAACCCAGCCGCAGCCCGTGCCCGGCCCGCACCTCACCGGTGTCGGACTGCAGGTGCCCGCCGAGGATCCGCAGCAGCGTCGTCTTGCCGGCGCCGTTGAGGCCGAGGATGGCGACCCGGGAACCGCGGTCCACCGCCACGTCCACGTCCGCGAAGATCTCCAGCGAGCCGTAGGACTTGGACAGGCCGTGCGCGGTCAGCGGCGTCTTGCCGCAGGGCGCCGGGCTCGGGAAGCGGACCTTGGCCACCTTGTCCGAGGTGCGCACGTCCTCCAGGCCGTCGAGCAGCTTGTTGGCCCGCTTGGCCATGTTCTGCGCGGCGACGGTCTTGGTGGCCTTCGCCCGCATCTTGTCGGCCTGGGCCAGCAGCGCACCGGCCTTCTTCTCCGCGTTGGCGCGCTCGCGCCGGCGGCGGCGCTCGTCGGTCTCCCGCTGGGCCAGGTACGTCTTCCAGCCGACGTTGTACATGTCGACCTCGGCGCGGTTGGCGTCGAGATACCAGACCCGGTTGACCACGGCGTCCAGCAGGTCGACGTCGTGGCTGATGACGATCAGCCCGCCCTTGTGGTTGGCGATGTAACCGCGCAGCCAGGTGATCGAGTCCTGGTCCAGGTGGTTGGTGGGCTCGTCCAGCAGCAGGATGCCCTTGCCGTTCTGCCCGGAATTCTGGAACAGGATGCGGGCCAGCTCGATGCGCCGGCGCTGACCACCGGACAGGGTGCCGATCGTCTGGGCCAGCGCGCGGTCGGGCAGTCCCAGGTTGGAGCAGATCCGGGCGGCCTCGGCCTCGGCGGCGTACCCGCCCAGGCTGGCGAACTGGTCCTCCAGCTGGCCGTAGCGGCGGATCAGCTTCTCGTCGGCGCTCTCCTCGAGCTCGACCTCGAGCTTCTGCATCTGCGACAACAGGACGTCCAGGCCGCGAGCGGACAGCACCCGGTCGCGGGCGGTGACGTTCAGGTCGCCGGTGCGGGGGTCCTGCGGGAGGTAGCCGACCTCGCTGGTGCGGGTCACCTCACCCGCGTACGGCGTGCCCTCGCCGGCCAGCACCTTGAGCGTCGTGGTCTTGCCGGCGCCGTTGCGGCCGACCAGGCCGATCCGGTCGCCGGGCTGCACCCGCAGCGTCGTCGGGGAGATGAGGATCCGGGATCCGGCGCGCAGTTCGAGTCCGGTGGCGGTAATCATGAGGAAGCGTCTCGCTCTCGAGGTAAGGCTGGCTCAGGCACACGGAAGCGCCGCCGGGATCGTGGAAGATCGCGGTCGGCGCGGGGCAGGTCAGCCTTCGCAGAGCAGCACCCGGCAATTGTACCGGGCGCCGGCCACGACCCCCCACCCGATTAGCGGGCGCGGCGACCGGGTACGAATGGCGCCACACGTGGTGGACGCGCGAGCGAGGATGCGATGGAACTTAACGAGAACGCCAGGATCGACACCAGTCAGATCGACGACCAGCGTTCCTCCGGCGGGGGCGGCGGCGGGATCGGCGGCCTGCCCATCGGTGGCGGAGGTCTCACCGGCATCATCGTCACCGTGCTCATCGCGGTCGTCGGTGGCTTCCTCGGCATCAACAATCTCACCGGTGGTGACGGGGCGAGCACGCAGACCGGCGACAACACCTCCCTCACCCAGAAGTGCACCCAGTCCGACGCGGTCAAGCAGCTGGACTGCCGCAACGTGCTCTACGTCAACTCGATCCAGGACTACTGGGTGGAGGCCCTCCCGGCGACCTTCGGTGAGCAGTACAAGGCGTCCAAGACCGTGCTGTTCTCGAAGCGGGTCAGCACCGGGTGCGGCAGCGCCGACTCGGGCGTCGGGCCGTTCTACTGCCCGGCCGATGACCGCGTCTACATCGACCTGACCTTCTACGACGTGCTGGCTCAGCAGCTGGGCGCGCCGGGCGAGTTCGCCCAGCCGTACGTGCTGGCCCACGAGTACGGCCACCACATCCAGGACCTGCTGGGCACCGAGGGCGCGATGCGCCGCGAGCAGGAGCGCAACCCGACCGGGGCGAACGAGCAGTCGGTGAAGCTGGAGCTGCAGGCGGACTGCTACGCGGGCTCCTGGGCCAAGAACGCCACGGGCACGGACGACGGCTCGGGCCAGAAGATCTTCAAGAGCATCAGCCAGGAGGACATCCAGCAGGGCCTGGACACCGCGGCCAAGATCGGCGACGACACTCTGCAGAAGAAGAGCGGCGGCTCGGTCAACCCGGCGGAGTTCACCCACGGCACCAGCGCCCAGCGCCAGGAATGGTTCAAGCGCGGCTACGACACCGGCGACCCGAAGAGCTGCGACACCTTCGCCGCCGGCGCGGTCAGCTGACCGGCCACGAGCTGTCCGACCCCACCTGACCTTGCCTGCTGCCAGGTCAGGTGGGGTCTTTGACGAGGATGCGGACCGCCCGGGCCTGGGCGATCGCATCCTCGAGGACTGTCTTGCGGGGCTCCGGCACCTCGAGGAAGCGGTCGCTGCGCAGCGCGGCGAGCGGTTGCAGGGGTGCGGCGGCCAGGATGGTGTCCACCGCGGTGTGGTCGCCGCCGGTCACCAGGGCGCTCAAGGTGCGTACCTCCGGCAGGAGCAGGCGGGCCGCGATGCCGGCGCCGTCCGCGGCCGCCGCTTTGGCCTGGTTGTCCCGGCGCCGGGCGAAGCGCTGCTGGGACCAGCCACCCGCGGCCGTGCGGCCCTGTACGTAGTGCGTGTCGACCTTGGACACGACGAGCTTCGGGCCGTCGGCCACACCGACCGCCACCGCGCCCTTGCGGGCCAGCAGCAGAGCGATCCGGCGCGGCTCCCCCGCCGCCCGGCGCAACTCGTCCAGATCCGTGGTCTCCGGCGACCCGGGCGGCGGCGCCAGCTCGGCGGTCGCGCCGTCCTCCGCGGTCAGCAGCAGCCCGTCGGCCGTCCACGGGCCGTGCCGGCCGGCGAAATTCTCCAGCCAGCGGGCCAGCCGCTCGGGGGCCACGTCCACCCACCGTCCGCCGCCTGCCGCCGGTCTCGCGCTCATGACTGCCACCCTACGGTGGGATGATCCCGGCATGACCCGAGCGCCCGCGGAGGAACTGCTGGACCGCCTGGTGCGCAGCTACGAGGCGGCCCGTGACCCGGAACGCGCCGGGCCGGCGGCGGCGTACATGCGGGAGCAGTTCGCGTTCCTGGGCATCCCGGCGCCGACGCAGCGCGCTCTCGCCCGCACGGTGGTAGCCGCGCTGCCCGCGCCGGCCGAGGACGACCTGCGCGCGGTGGCGCTGGCGTGCTGGGAGCTGGACGAGCGGGAGTACCAGTACTTCGCCTGTGACTGGCTGCGCCGGCACGTGGCCGTGCCGGGGCCGGGCTTCCTCGCCACACTGCGGACCCTGCTCACGACGAAGTCGTGGTGGGACACGGTCGACCCGCTGGCCACCCGGGTCGTGGGCGGCCTGGTGCGCCGGCATCCCGAGCTGGGTGCGGAGATGGACGCCTGGTCGGCGGACCGGGACCTGTGGCTGATCCGTACGGCGATCCTGCACCAGCTGCACTACGGCACGGACACGGACGTGGACCGCCTGTTCGGATACTGCACCCGGCAGGCGGGCCACCGCGACTTCTTCGTCCGCAAGGCGATCGGCTGGGCGCTGCGGCACTACGCCCGTACCGATCCGGCCGCGGTGGCCCGCTACGTCGCTGATCACCGTGACCGGCTGTCGCCGCTGTCGATCCGTGAGGCCACCAAGCATCTGTGACCGTACGGCGGTCAGGTGACCAGGCCGACGGCCAGGACGGCGATGACCCCGCTGGAGACCATCGCGGTGATCAGGCGGCCGCGGTCGCCGGTGAGCAGTCGGCCGACCAGGGCGCCGCCACCGGCGATGAGCAGCTGCCAGCTCGCGGAGGCCAGGAATGCGCCGATGACGAACCACACCCCGCCGCCGGTGCCGCCGCGCCCCATGACCAGCGCGGCGAAGTAGACGATGGTGGCCGGGTTGAGCAGCGTGAGCCCCAGCACACCGAGGTAGGCGCGGCTGGCCGTGGTGGTGTCCAGCTTTGCCGTGGCCTCGCGGGCCGCTGTCTCACCAGGAGCACCAGCCACCGCAGCCGACTCACCTGCTCGCGTCCCGTCCCCGTGCGTCCCGCAGGTGGGTGAGTCGGCCGCATCCCCACCGGCGTTCGCCGAGGCAGCGGCAGCGGCGTCCTCATCGGTGATGAGCAGCGCCGCGCCGTCGGAGGTCGGAGGCGTCGGAGGAGCAGCCTGGGTGGCGCGCTTGCGGAGGGCCGACCAGGCGGTGTGCACCGCCAGGACCAGCAGGATCACCGCCGCGACCCAGCGCAGCGGCGTCGAGATCGGTGCGATCGCCGCCGCCAGCGCCGCCCCGCCCAGGACCGCGATCAGCGCGTACACCCCGTCGGCGGTGGCCGCGCCCAGTCCGGCCGCCGCGCCGACGCGCAGGGAGGTGCGGGCGGTGAGGCCGGCGATCAGGACCGCGATGGCGCCGACGGGCACGGCGACGCCGTAGCCGGCGATCGCGCCGGCCAGGAACGCCGCGGTCATGGCGTGGGCGGGTGAGTGGCCGGGCCGGCGGCGACGCGCTGCTGTCGCGTGGCCCGGGCGGGCGCGGCGGCAGACAGGGTCGGGTGCGGGCTCGGCTTCTTCACGCCGCCATGATGGCCGGGGCGCCGCGGTGGAGGCCACCGATTTTGCCCGGACGCGCGACCGCCGGTGCTCCGGTGCGTTCCGAGCGGGTCGCTGCGGACGCGTTAGGGTCCGGAGATGGGCGTCGTCGCGGAGCTGATCCTCATCCGGCACGGGCAGAGCGCGGCGAACGTCGCCTTTCCGCTCGCCAACCAGCGGGGACTGCTGGAATCCGGCCTCAGCGGCCGGGACACCGATGTGGAGCTGACCGAGCTCGGGGTCGAGCAGGCGCGCGCGGTCGGGCGGTGGCTCGCCACTCTCTCCCCGGGTGAGCGGCCCCAGGTGGTGATCACGTCGCCGTACCGGCGGGCGCGGGAGACGTGGCGGATCGCCGTCGAGAGCTCCGGGCTGTCGCTGCCCGCGCCGAGCACGGACGACCGGCTCGTGGACCGGCTGACCGGGGAGCTGGAGATGCTGACCGACGCCGCGATCCGGCAGCGGTTCCCGGACGAGCCGGCCCGTTTCGAGCAGGCCGGTGAGTACGCCTACCGGCCGCCGGGCGGCGAGACCTTCGGTGACATCGCCGAGCGGCTCGCCTCTTTTCTGGCCGACCTGAACGGCAAGCACGCCGGCGAGCGGGTCGTGGTGGTGGCCCACGACTCGGTGGTGCTGATGATGCGCTTCGTCATCGAGGGCCTGGAGCTCGCCGCGCTGCCGGACATCGTCGAGCAGCACGGCCAGGTCCGCAACGCCTCGATCACCAGCTTCCGGGAGTCGTCAGGGCGTCTCGTGCTGGACCGCTACAACACGGTCGACCACCTCTGAGGCCTACTCCGTGTCGGTCCAGGCCAGGAACTCCTCGACGGCCTCGCGGTCGCCGTCCACCTCGATGCTCTCCAGCGGGATCCGCTTGTAGATCGCCAGCACCAGGTCGCTGGCCGAGCCGCGCATCGTCGCGAGCGGATCGCCACTCGCGGCGGGACCGGCCTTGGCCCCGGACGGGGTGAGGTCGACCAGCCAGGTCGGGCCCTCGACCGCCGACAACGCGATCCGGGCCGGCCGGTGCGGCCAGGCGCCGATCGAACCCAGGGTCACCACCAGCAGCTCGTCGATCGTGTCGACGGCGACCGCGGCCGGGACCGGCTCCGGCTTGCCGGCGGTCTCCTGAGCGTCCCACGCGTGCACCGCGGCCTCCTGGACCTGGTGGCGGGCCACCGCACCGGAGGTCATCGGCGCGTCGGACGCGCTCCACCACGTCCAGCAGTCGCGGTCGGGGCCGGCCACGCGCAGCCCGTCGATCAGCAGCCGGGTCGACTCGGCCGACCATTCCACCAGGTCGCCGACGGGATCGCTGGTGACGAACTCGGGCGCGCTGTCGGCCGGGCCGGCCGCCACGACCTCGGCCCAGAAACGCTGGACGGCGCCCAGGTGCGCCACCAGATCACGCAGGGACCAGTCGGGGCAGCCGGGCACGCGGGCCTCGGGGTCACCCGTGCCGACCGCCTGGCGGAAGGCGGCGGAGCGCTCGGCGATCAGGTCCAGCAGTTCGGGGAAGGGAAGCAGCTGCGTCATCCCGATGGTCTACCACCGGCCTGCGACAAGTTTCGGCTCAATGCGATTCCCGGCTCACCTCGTCGCCGCTGGAGCCGACGAGGAAGTCCAGGTCAGCGCCCACCTCGGCGCCCAGGACGGTGTCCACGTACAACTTCTGCCAGCCGCGGTCGGGACGGGCCAGGGCGGCCAGCAGGGCGGCGGACGGCTCGCGGGCGGCCAGTTCCTCGTCCGGCAGGTCGACCGACAGCTGCCTGTTCTCCACGTCGAGGATGATCCAGTCGCCGTCGCGGACCCGGTCCAGCGGTCCACCGGCGGCGGCCTCCGGGGCCACGTGCAGCACGACCGTCCCGTACGCCGTACCGCTCATCCGCCCGTCGCAGACCCGGACCATGTCGCGGACGCCCTGGTGCAGCAGCTTGGTCGGCAGTGGCATGTTCGCCACCTCGGGCATGCCCGGGTAGCCGCGCGGACCGCAGCCGCGCAGCACCAGCACGGAGTCCGCGTCGACGTCGAGGTCGGGCGCGTCGATGCGGGCGTGGAAGTCCTCCACCGAGTCGAAGACGACCGCCCGGCCGCGGTGCCGCAGCAGGTGCGGGCTGGCCGCGGCGGGTTTGATGATCGCGCCGGCCGGGGCGAGATTGCCGTGCAGCACGGCGATGCCGGCCTGCGGCAGCAGCGGCTTGTCGCGGGTGCGGATGACGTCCTGGTCCCAGATCTGCGCCTCGGTCAGCGACTCCACGAACGGCCGGCCGGTCACGTCGATCGCGTCCGGGTCGAGCAGGTCGGCCACCTCGCGCAGCACCGCGGCCAGGCCACCGGCCCGGTAAAGGTCCTCCATCAGGTATTTGCCGGCGGGCTGGAGGTCGACCAGCAGCGGGACGTCGGCGGCGATCCGGTCGAAGTCGGCCAGGGTGAGCGGTACGCCGAGCCGGCCGGCGATGGCCAGCAGGTGCACGACGGCGTTGGTGGAGCCGCCGAGCGCGGCCAGCGCGACGATCGCGTTGTGGAACGAGCCGGTGGTCAGCACCCGGCTGGGCCGGCGGTCCGCGGCGATCATCTCCACGATCAGCCGGCCGGTCTCGTGGGAGCGGGCCAGCAGCCGGCTGTCCGGGGCCGGGGTGCCCGCGGTGCCGGGCAGGACCGTGCCGAGCGCCTCGGCGAGCAGGCCCATGGTCGAGGCCGTGCCCATGGTGTTGCAGTGGCCGCGGCTGCGGATCATCGAGGACTCGGACTCGAGGAAGGCGGCCTGGCTCAGGGTGCCCGCGCGTACCTCCTCGGAGAGCCGCCACACGTCGGTGCCGCAGCCCAGCGGGGTGCCGCGGAACGTGCCGGTCAGCATCGGGCCGCCCGGGACCACGACGGCGGGCAGGTCGACGGAGGCCGCGGCCATGAGCAGCGACGGGATGGTCTTGTCGCAGCCGCCGAGCAGCACCACGCCGTCGATCGGGTTGGCCCGCAGCATCTCCTCGGTCGCCATCGCGGCCATGTTGCGCCAGAGCATCGCGGTCGGCCGGACCTGGGTCTCGCCGATCGACACGACAGGCAGGTTCAACGGGACGCCGCCGGCTTCCCAGATCCCGCGTTTGACGTGCTCGGCGACCTCGTCGAGGTGGCTGTTGCAGGGGGTCAGGTCGGAGGCCGTGTTGGCGATGGCGATCTGGGGCCGCCGGCCCTCGAAGGCCGAGTTCGGTGATCCCCGGCGCATCCAGGCGCGGTGGATGTAGGAGTTGCGGTCCTGGCCGGCGTACCACTGGGCGCTGCGCAGTTCAGGCATATAACTTCCAATAATCGGAACGCTGGGTGCCTATCTGGAATATCCGGTACGGTACGCCAGTGCCCTCGGATACCGCACCCCCCTTGGTCGGCACGGATCGGGTGCTCGCCGTTCTCGCCGAGCTGGCGGGCCACGCCGACGGCGCCTCCCTGGAGGAGCTGACCAGGGCGGTCGCCAGTCCCAAGCCCACTGTGCACCGCGCCCTGGCCGCTTTGTGCCGCTTCGGCTTCGCCGCCCGCAACGGCCACGGCCGGTACGTGCTCGGCGACGAGTTCCTGCGGCTGGCCTTCGCCCACCACGAGGCCCGCCCCGACCACTTGCGGATCGCCCCGGTGCTGACCACGCTGACCGAGCGTTACGGCGAGACCGCCCACTACGCGGTGCTCGACGGCCACACGGTGGTCTACCGGGCCAAGGTCGACCCGGCCGCCGGGGCGCTGCGGCTGACCTCCACGGTCGGCGGCCGCAACCCGGTGCACAGCACGGCGGTCGGCAAGCTGCTGCTGGCGTACGCGCTCCCGGACGACGACGCGGTCACCGCCTGGGTCGGCGACCGCGTCCTCCCCCAGCGCACCCCACACACCCTGACCAGCGCCGAAGCCCTCGCTGCGGAGCTGCGGACCATCCGGGCCCAGGGGTACGCCGTCGACGATCAGGAGAACGAGCCGGGCATCGTCTGTCTCGCCGTACCCGTGTTCCTCACGTCGCCGACCCGGCCCAGCGGTGCCGTCAGCGTCTCCGCGCCGGTCTCCCGCACCCCGCTGGCGACCCTGGTCGCCGAGGTCCGGGCCATCCGGGCGACCGTGGAGGCCCGATGAACCGGACCGCCGAGGTCGCCTCCACGCAGAGCTTCCTGCTCGGCGAGGGCCCGGTGTGGGACGCCCCGCGGGAGCGGCTGCTCTGGGTCGACATCGACGCCGGCACGGTGCACGAGGGCCGCCTCGACGGCGACCGGGTGATCGTCACCGGCACTCAGCAGCGGGACCGCACGGTCGGCGCGGTGGTCTGCTCGGCCGCCGGTGAACTGCTGGTGGCGGGCGCGGAAACGCTGCTCACCACGCCGCCGACCCGGGTCGTCACCGCCGGCTCCGGCCGCCGTCTGAACGACGGGGCCTGCGATCCGGCGGGCGCGTTCCTGGTGGGCACGCTCGCCCTGGGCGACCCCGAGGGCCAGGAGACCCTGGTACGCCTGGAGCGCGACGGCTCGCTGACCGTGCTCGACGACGACCTCAACCTGTCGAACGGCCTCTGCTGGAGCCCCGACGGCAGCCTGCTCTACAGCATCGACAGCGTGCCGGGCATCGTCTGGGTCCGCGCGTACGACGCGGCCACCGGGGCCGCCGGGCCTCGCCGGGAGTGGCTGCGGATCACCGACGGGCTGCCCGACGGCCTGTGCGCCGACGCGGACGGGCACCTGTGGATCGCGATCTGGGGCGCCGGTGAGGTGCGCCGCTACACCCCCGATGCCCGGCCCGCCGGCGTCGTCACGGTCGCCGCCCCGCACACCACCAGCGTCGCCTTCGTCGGCCCGGGCCTGGACCGGCTGCTGATCACCACCGCCACCGCCCACCTGGACGCGGACCAGCTGGCCGCGCACCCGATGTCCGGCCGGCTCTTCCTGGCCGATGTCGGGGTCACCGGGCTGCCGGTGACCCCGTGGGCCGGACCCAACCCTGGAGAGACATGAAGCTGATGCGCATCGGCGACGCCGGCCGGGAACGCAGCGTCGTCCGCGTCGACGAGGACACCTACGTCGACACCGCCGACCTGGAGGCGCTGTTCTTCGCCGCGCCGCAGGAGTTCCGGCAGGCTGTCGAGGCGCGGATCGCCGCCGGGCAGGTGCACCGGTTCGCCGGGGAACGCGTCGGCGCACCGATCCCCCGCCCGCACCAGATCCTCTGCATCGGGCTCAACTACCGCGACCACGCCGCCGAGACCGGGCAGGCCGTGCCGGACGAGCCGATCCTGTTCACCAAGCCGCCGAACACGCTGGTCGGGCCGTACGACCGGGTGCGGCAGCCGCGCGGGTCGACCAAGCTGGACTGGGAGGTCGAGCTGGGCATCGTGATCGGCCGGCGGGCGAGCTACCTCGACGACCACGACGCCGCCCGCGAGGCCATCGCCGGTTACCTGGTCAGCAACGACATCAGCGAGCGGGCCTTCCAGCTGGAACGCGGCGGGCAGTGGTCGAAGGGCAAGTCGGCCGAGACGTTCAACCCGGCCGGGCCGTGGCTGGTCACCCCGGACGAGATCGACGACGTCAACGCGCTGGGCCTGTGGCTGGACGTCAACGGGGTCCGGCGGCAGACCGGCAGCACGGCCACGATGGTCTTCGACCCGTACGAGATCGTGCGCTACCTGAGCCAGTTCCTGGTGCTCGAGCCCGGCGACCTGATCAATACCGGCACCCCGCCCGGCGTCGGCATGGGCTTCGACCCGCCGATCTGGCTGCGCCCCGGCGACGTCATGGAGCTCGGCATCGACGGGCTGGGCAGCCAGCGCCAGACCGTGGTGGCCGCCCGCTGATGCGCGCCTTCGTGATCACCGGGCCGGGCCGGGCCGAGGTCCAGGAGGTCGAGCCGCCGGCGGCCGGTCCCGGTGAGGTCGTGGTCGACGTCGAACGGGCCGGCGTGTGCGGCACCGACATGGAGTTCTTCAGCGGCGCGATGTCGTACCTGCACACCGGCCAGGCGAAGTATCCGATGCGGATCGGCCACGAATGGTCCGGCACAGTCAGCGCCGTCGGCACGGGGGTGGACGAAACGTGGCTCGGGCGGCGGGTCACCGGCGACACCATGCTGGGCTGCGGGCGCTGCGCGCGGTGCCGGTCCGGGCGGCAGCATGTCTGCGCCGACCGGTACGAGATCGGCGTACGCAACGGCTGGCCGGGGGCGCTGGCCGAGCAGTTGCCCGTACCGGTGAAAGCTCTGCAGGTCCTGCCCGAGCAGGTCGACGCGGCCCTGGGTGCCCTGGTCGAGCCGGGTGGCAACGCGCTGCGCGCGGTCCGCGGGGCGGCCCTGCCGCCGGGCGGGCGGCTGCTGATCCTGGGCCCCGGCGCGATCGGCCTGCTCACCGCCCAGATCGCGCTCGCCCAGGGTGCGGACGTGCATCTGCTCGGGCGCAGCGAGGAGTCGCTGGCCTTCGCCGCCTCGGTGGGATTCCCGCAGGGCTGGACCACCGCGTCACTGCCGGATCTGGCCTGGGACGCGGTCATCGACGCCTCCAACGGCCCGGAACTGCCGGCCCTCGCCGTCGAGCTGGTCGAGCCGGGCCGGCGGGTGGTCTACGTCGGGCTCGCCGCCGAGCCCAGCCTGATCGACTCGCGGACGCTGGCGCTCAAGGACGTCACCGCTGTCGGTGTGCTCAGCGCCTCGGGTGGCTTCGCCGGGACGGTCGAGTTGTTCGCCTCGGGTGAGGTCGATCCGCGGCCGCTGGTCGCCGCCACCGTCGGGCTGGACGACGTCGCCGCGGTGCTGGGCGGCGAACGCCGCGCCGGCTGGGGTGCCGGACCCAAGATCCACGTCGATCCCCGGCTCCGGTCATGACCAGCCGCACCTGGCCACGCCCAGCGACATCGGATCACCGCTCGGCCGGCGCGGGCCGGGTCGGCACGACACGGGAGGCCCAGGCATGACCGAGTTCGCCGGACTCACCGCGATAGTCACCGGTGCCGCCAGCGGTATCGGGGCCGCGACCGCCGCCCTGCTGCGCGAACGCGGCGCCCGGGTGGCCGGCCTCGACCTGGTCGAACACGACGCCGACCTGTCGGTGGTCTGCGACGTCGGCGACAGCGCGTCGGTGGACGCGGCCGTCGCCACGGTCGCCGAGCGCTGCGGCCGCATCGACATCCTGATCAACAACGCGGGCATCGGCGCGGTCGGTGACGTCACCGCGAACAGCGACGACGAGTGGCACCGGGTGCTCAACATCAACGTGGTCGGCATCGCGCGGATGTCGCGGGCGGCGCTGCCGTACCTGCTGGCCTCGCCGAGCGCCGCGATCGTCAACACCTGCTCGATCGCGGCGCCGCTCGGCCTGCCGCAGCGGGCCCTGTACTCGGCCAGCAAGGGCGCGGTGGCCTCGCTCACCCTGGCGATGGCCGCCGATCACGTCCGGCAGGGCGTACGGGTCAACGCCGTGGTTCCCGGCACGGCCGACACCCCGTGGGTGGCCCGGTTGCTGAACGCGGCCGAGGACCCAGCGGCGGCCGCGGCCGCGTTGCGGGGGCGGCAGCCGACCGGGCGGCTGGTCACGGCGGCCGAGATCGCCCACGCGATCGCCTATCTGGCCAGCCCGCTGGCGTCCGCGACGACGGGCACGCTGCTGGCGGTCGACGGCGGCATGACGGGGATCCGCCTGCCCGGCTGAGACCCGCGGGCGGGCGCCACGACGAGAAACGCCGGGTCAGTGAGCTGACCCGGCGTTCCTGGCGATGCGGTGCGATCTCAGACGTTGAACCCGAGCGCGCGCAGCTGCTCGCGTCCGTCGTCGGTGATCTTGTCGGGGCCCCACGGCGGCAGCCACACCCAGTTGATCCGGAAGTCCTTGACCAGGCCGCCGCCCGGCCCGGTGGTCAGCGCCTGGCGGGTCTGGTCCTCGATGACGTCGGTCAGCGGGCAGGCTGCCGAGGTCAGCGTCATGTCCAGGGTCACCACGTTGTCGTCGTCGACGTGCGCGTCGTAGACCAGGCCGAGGTCGACCACGTTGATGCCGAGCTCGGGGTCGACGACGTCCTTCATCGCCTCCTCGATGTCGGCGATGGTCGGCTTCGACACGACCGTGCCGGGCGCCGCGTCCGCCTCCGCCACCACGGGGGCCGTCGCGTCGTCGGGACCCGCCGTGTCGGCCGCGTCCGAGGCGATCTCTTCCAGCGTCTTGTCCGTCATGCTGTCTTCACCTCCGGGCTCACGCCCACACCGGCGCGCGCCGCGGCGTCCTTGAACGCCATCCACGGCAGCAACGCACACTTGACCCGGGCCGGATAGCGCGCCACGCCGGCGAACGCCACCCCGTCCCCGAGCACTTCCTCGTCGGGCTCGATCTGGCCGCGGCTCTGCATGAGCGCGACGAACGCCTCCTGCACCGGGGCGGCCTCGTCCACGGTGCGGCCCTGGAGCAGCTCGTGCAGCACGGACGCCGAGGCCTGGCTGATCGAGCAGCCGATCCCGTCGTACGAGATGTCCGTCAGGGTGGAGCCGTCGACGGCGACCCGGAAGGTCACCTCGTCGCCGCAGGTGGGGTTGACGTGGTGCGCCTCGCCACCGTACGGCGCCCGCAGGCCCTTGCCGTGCGGATGCTTGTAGTGGTCCAGGATGATCTCCTGGTACAGCTGGTCGATCATCAGGCGAACACCTTCCGCACCTGCTCCAGACCACGCGCCAGGGCGTCGATCTCGTCGGTCGTCGTATAGAGGTAGAACGAGGCCCGGGTCATCGCCGGGACCCCGAACCGCGCGCACACCGGGCGCGCGCAGTGGTGCCCCACCCTCACCTCAACACCGAGGTCGTCGAGAATCTGCCCGACATCGTGCGGGTGCACACCTTCGACCTCGAACGAGACCGTGCCGCCGCGGCCTTCCGGGGTGCCCGGGCCGAAGACCCGCACGCCCGGCACGTCCGCGAGGGCCTTCAACGCGTACGCGGTGAGCTCCTGCTCGTGCCGGTGGACGTTCTCCATGCCCAGCGCCGTCAGGTAGTCCACTGCCGCGCCCAGGCCGATCGCCTCGGTGATCGGCGGGGTGCCGCCCTCGAAGCGCGCCGGCGGCGGGGCGAACGTCGTGCCGCCCATCGTCACCGTCTCGATGGTCGACCCGCCGGCCAGGAACGGCGGCATGGCCTCGAGCAGCGCCATCCGCCCCCAGAGCACCCCGATGCCGGTCGGGCCGAGCATCTTGTGCCCGGTGAACGCGATGAAGTCGGCGCCCAGCTCGACCACGTCGAGCGGCAGGTGCGGCACCGACTGGGAGCAGTCGAGCATGACCAGCGCGCCGACCTCGTGGGCCCGGGCGACGATCCGCGCCGGGTCGTTGATCGTGCCCAGGATGTTGGACATGTGCACGATCGACACGAGCTTGGTGCGTTCGTTGACCAGTTCGCCGAGGGTCGACTCGTCGAGCCGGCCCTCGTCGGTGACGCCGAACCAGCGCAGGGTCGCCCCGGTGCGCTGACAGAGCAGCTGCCACGGCACGAGGTTGGAGTGGTGCTCCATCTCGGAGACCACGATCTCGTCACCGGGGCCCAGCTCGAGCAGGTCCGCCGACGTGTACGCCACCAGGTTGATCGCCTCGGTCGAGTTCTTGGTGAACACGACCTCGTCGGGGCTGGGCGCCCCGATGAAGGCGGCGACCTTCGCGCGGGCATCCTCGTACGCCGTGGTGGACTCGGTGCCGAGCGTGTGCACGGAGCGGGACACGTTGCCGTTGTACTGCTCCTGGTGCGCTCGCATGGCGTCGAGCACCTGCCGCGGCTTCTGCGAGGTGTTCGCGCTGTCGAGGTAGACGAGCGGGTGCCCGTTGACCTCCCGGTTCAGGATCGGGAAGTCGGCACGCACCCGCGCCACGTCGAAGGTCATGATCGCCCCGATCCTCAGGCCCGCGCGCCGGCCACGTAACGCTCGTAACCTTCGGCCTCGAGCTGCTCGGCGAGCTCCGGGCCGCCCTCCTGGACGATCTTGCCGGCCACGAAGACGTGCACGTAGTCCGGCTTGATGTAGCGCAGGATGCGGGTGTAGTGGGTGATCAGCAGCAGGCCGGCCTCGCCGGACTCGCGGACCCGGTTGACGCCCTCGCTGACGATGCGCAGCGCGTCGATGTCGAGGCCGGAGTCGGTCTCGTCGAGGATCGCCATCTTCGGCTTGAGCAGCTCGAGCTGCATGATCTCGTGGCGCTTCTTCTCACCGCCGGAGAAGCCCTCGTTGACGTTGCGCTGGGCGAACGCCGGGTCCATCTGCAGCTTCTCCATGGCGCCGCGCAGCTCGCCGGCCCAGGTGCGCAGCTTCGGCGCCTCGCCGTCGATCGCGGTCTTGGCGGTCCGCAGGAAGTTGGCCACCGAGACGCCGGGGACCTCGACCGGGTACTGCATGGCCAGGAACAGGCCGGCCCGGGCCCGCTCGTCGACGGTCATCGCGAGGACGTCCTCGCCGTCGAGGGTCACCGTGCCGCCGGTGATCTCGTACTTGGGGTGCCCGGCGATGGAGTAGGCCAGGGTCGACTTGCCGGAGCCGTTGGGGCCCATGATGGCGTGCGTCTCACCCGACTTCACGGTCAGGTCGACGCCGGCCAGGATCGGCTTCAGCTCGCCCTCGGGCAGCTTGACCGACACCTGCAGGTCGCGGATCTCGAGGGTGCTCACGGGTTGACTCCATTACTCGGCGTGGTCGAAACGTAGATGTCGCCGTCGCGGATCTCGACGGGGAAGGTCGCCACCGGCTCGGTGGCGGGCAGGCCGCTGGGCTCACCGGTACGCAGGTCGAAGCGGGAGCCGTGCAGCCAGCACTCGAGGGTGCAACCGTCGACCTCCCCCTCGGAGAGCGCGACGGCGGCGTGGCTGCACTCGTCCCGGACGGCGTAGAACTGGTCGTCGTCGGCGTGCACGACGGCCACGTCCACCCCGTCGATCTCCGTGGTGATCACCGAGCCCTTGGCCAGGTCGGCGGCGGGGCCCACTAGCTCGAAGCTCATGAACCCGCCTTCGCCAGCCTCGCCTCGATGGCGTCGCCCAGGCGCTCGCGCAGCTCCTCGACCGGGATCTTGTTGATCAGCTCGGCGAAGAAGCCGCGGACCACCAGCTTGCGCGCCTCGGACTCGGGGATGCCGCGGGCCATCAGGTAGAACAGCTGCTCGTCGTCGAAACGGCCGGTCGCGCTGGCGTGCCCGGCGCTGACCACCTCACCGGTCTCGATCTCGAGGTTCGGCACCGAGTCGGCGCGGGCGCCGTCGGTGAGCAGCAGGTTGCGGTTGATCTCGTACGTCTCCGTGCCGGTGGCCGCCGCCCGGATCACCACGTCGCCGACCCAGACGGTGTGCGCCGAGCGGCCCTGGAGGGCACCGCGGTAACCGACGTAGCTGCGGCAGTCGGGAACGCTATGGTCGACGAGCTGGCGGTGCTCGACGTGCTGGCCGGCGTCGGCGAAGTACAGGCCGTAGAGCTCGGCCTCACCGCCGCGGCCCGCGTACTCCACGCTGGCGAACTGCCGCAGCAGGCTGCCACCGAGGCTGACCTGGACGTGGACGACCTTGGCGTCGCGGCCCACCTTGAACTTGACGTGCTGGGCCTGCACCGCCTCGTCATCCCACTCGGTGAGCGTGACGAAGGTGAGCTGGGCGCTGTCCCCGAGGACGACCTCGATGTTGTCGGCCAGCGTGGCCGGGCCGACCTGCTCCAGCACCACGGTGACCTTGGCGAAGTTGCCCACCTTGACGTAGGTGCGGGCCGCCGCGGCCGCCGTGCCCTGGCCGACGACCCGGATCAGCACCGGCTCGGCCGCGACGGTCTCGGCCGCGACGTCGATCAGGGTCACCGCGGCCGCCGAGCCATGGGCCAGTGCGCTGACCCGGTCGAACGGCGTCAGCACCGACTCGACCTGGCCCGCGTCGACCTGGGTCACCGACACCCCGGCCGGCAGGTCACCGGGCGCGAAGCCCGGGGCCGCACCGGTCAGCGCGGTCGCGGTGATCAGCTCACCGAGCCGCTTGATCGGGGTGAACCGCCACTCCTCCTCCAGGCCGTTGACGGCCGGGAAGTCGGTGACGTCGAAGGAGCGCAGCACCTGCGACTTGGTGCTCGGCGGGGCCATGGCCTCGGTAGTCATCTCGTCCTTGCTCTGGTGGTGGATAAAGGCCCGGGGGCGGTCAGCCGACCGCTCCCTCCATCTGCAGCTCGATGAGGCGGTTCAGCTCGAGGGCGTACTCCATCGGGAGCTCCTTGGCGATCGGCTCGATGAACCCGCGCACGATCATCGCCATGGCCTCGTCCTCGGTCAGGCCCCGGCTCATCAGGTAGAAGAGCTGGTCGTCACTGATCTTGGAGACGGTCGCCTCGTGGCCCATCGCCACGTCGTCCTCGCGGATGTCCACGTACGGGTACGTGTCCGAGCGGGAGATCGTGTCGACCAGCAGCGCGTCGCACTTGACCGTGCTGGCGCTGTGGTGCGAGCCCTCCATGACCTGCACGAGGCCGCGGTACGAGGTGCGGCCGCCGCCCCGGGCGATCGACTTGCTGATGATCGACGAGGAGGTGTGCGGCGCGGCGTGCACCATCTTGGCGCCGGCGTCCTGGTGCTGGCCCTCGCCGGCCATCGCGACGCTGAGCACCTCACCCTTGGCGTGCGGGCCGGTCATGTAGACGGCCGGGTACTTCATCGTCACCTTGGAGCCGATGTTGCCGTCGACCCACTCCATGGTCGCGCCCTCTTCGCAGGTGGCGCGCTTGGTGACCAGGTTGTACACGTTGTTCGACCAGTTCTGGATGGTCGTGTACCGGCACCGGGCGTTCTTCTTGACGATGATCTCCACGACCGCGCTGTGCAGCGAGTCGGAGGAGTAGATCGGGGCGGTGCAGCCCTCGACGTAGTGGATGTAGGCGCCCTCGTCGACGATGATCAGCGTCCGCTCGAACTGGCCCATGTTCTCGGTGTTGATCCGGAAGTAGGCCTGCAGCGGGATGTCGACGTGCACACCCTTCGGCACGTAGATGAACGAGCCACCCGACCACACGGAGGTGTTCAGCGCGGCGAACTTGTTGTCGCCGACCGGGATGACCGTGCCGAAGTACTCCTTGAAGATGTCCTCGTGCTCGCGCAGGGCGGTGTCGGTGTCCAGGAACAGGACACCCTGCTGCTCGAGGTCCTCACGGATCTTGTGGTAGACGACCTCGGACTCGTACTGGGCCGCGACACCGGAGACGAGGCGCTGCTTCTCCGCCTCGGGGATGCCGAGCTTGTCGTACGTGTTCTTGATGTCCGCCGGCAGGTCGTCCCAGGACGCGGCCTGCTTCTCGGTGGAGCGCACGAAGTACTTGATGTTCTGGAAGTCGATGCCGGTGAGGTCGGCGCCCCAGTTCGGCATGGGCTTGCGGTCGAACAGGCGCAGGCCCTTGAGCCGCAGGTCGAGCATCCACTGCGGTTCGTTCTTGAGCGCGGAGATGTTGCGCACCACCGCTTCGGACAGGCCGCGCTGGGCGGTCGCCCCGGCGGTGTCGATGTCGGCCCAGCCGTATTCGTACTTGCCCAGGGCGGCGAGGTGCTCTTCCTGGGTGACGACGGGCTGGACGATCTGCTCGGTCATTTATCTGTCCTCACAGTGGTGGCGGTCGAATCGGTTGTGCTGATCGCGCGCGGCGGGGTGGGGATGTGCGTGGTGCACACCCCGTCGCCGTGCGCGATGGTGGCCAGGCGCTGCACGTGGGTGCCGATGAGCCGCGAGATGACCGCGGTCTCGGCGTCGCACAGCTGGGGGAACTCGGCGGCGACGTGCGCCACCGGGCAGTGGTGCTGGCACAGCTGCCCGCCGGACGCGATCGTCGTCGCGTTGGCAGCGTAACCCTCGGCGGTCAGGGCCTCCGCGAGCGCCTCCGCCCGGGCGATCGGGTCGTCGCCGGCCTCGAGCAACGCGGCCCGGCAGCGCTCCTCCAGGGCCGAGACCTGAGCGGTGGCGAAGGCGGTGACCGCCTCCGGGCCGCCGTGCTCGGCGATCCACCGCAGGGCAGCGGTGGCGATGCCGTCGTAGAAGTGCGGGAAGCCCTCGCGGGCCGCCGCGGTGAGCACGAACGCCTTGGCGGGCCGGCCCCGGCCGCGCGGACCCTGCGGCCGCGTCTCCCGGACCTCGACGAGCTGGTCGGCCAGCATGGCGTCGAGGTGCTTGCGAATGGCGGCCGGACTGAGCCCGAGCTGGGCACCGAGCTCGGCGGCGGTGGCCGCGCCGCTCTCGAAGAGCAGCTGGGCGACCCGGTCACGGGTGCGCGCGTCGGCGGAAGGGGCCACGACGGCCACTCCCCTGCTCCGCGCCAGCACTCCGTTTTTCACTACGCCAACGTTACGTATTTCGGAGAGCCCCGGCAAACCGGCGCCCTGGTGATCCAGGACACCGCGTGCCCCGGGCGCGCTCAACCAAGATCAAATTCCGGCGTACGATGCCAGAGGTGAGCAATGGCACCCTGCTGCGCCGCCTGGCCCTGGCCTCGCTGATCGCCAACATCGGCCTGGTGGTCACGGGCGCGGCGGTCCGCCTGACGAGGTCGGGTCTCGGCTGCCCCACCTGGCCCCGATGCACCGAGGAGTCGTACACGACGACCCCGGAGATGGGCATCAACGGCGTCATCGAGTTCGGCAACCGGGTGCTCGGCATCGTGCTGGGCCTGATCGCTCTGGCCTGTTTCATCGCGGCCCTGCTGCAGAAGCCCCGGCGCCGATCGCTGGTCCTGCTGGCACTGGCGGCGGGGCTGGGGATTCCCGGTCAGGGCGTGATCGGCGGGATCACGGTGCTGACCGACCTGAACCCGTGGGTGGTCGGCCTGCACTTCCTGCTCTCGATGGCGCTGATCGCGACGACGTACGCGCTCTGGAAACGAACCCGGGAGGGCGACCGCCCGCGCCGCACCCTGGTCCGCACCCCGCTGCCGACCCTGGCCCGCCTGACCGCCCTGGTCAGCGGGGCCGTGATCGTGGTCGGCGTGATCGTCACGGGCAGCGGCCCGCACGCCGGCGACGAGAACGCCAAGCGCAACGGCCTGGACCCGGCGACGATCTCCCAGGCCCACGCCGACCTGGTGTTCCTGTTGATCGGGCTGTCCGTGGGCCTGTGGTTCGCGCTGCGCGCGGTGAAGGCCCCGGCCCCGGCGATCCGGGCGGCGGGCGTCCTGATCGTGGTCGAGCTGTCCCAGGGCCTGATCGGCTTCGTCCAGTACTTCACCCACCTGCCGGTGATCCTGGTGGGCGCCCACATGCTCGGCGCCTGCCTGGTCTGGGTGGCGACCCTGAGCGTGCTGTGGAGCCTGCGCGAACGCCCGTTCCACGAGTCACCGCGGAGCACCCCGCCGGTCCCGGCCGCCATCCCCGCGCCCGTCGCCTGACCCTCAGTGCCCGGCCACCCAGTCCCGCGGGTCGCCGAAGTTCAAGCCGTCCTGTCGTACGTGGGCCAGGAAAGCCGGACCCACCTCGCCGAGCCGGTCCCGCACGCCGGCCAAGCTCTCGCCGCGCTCGACGTCCCAGTCGTAGTCGCGTAGCGCGAGGGCTGACCAGATCCATCAAACTCGCCTCGCTTCCTGTGTCGTGGTGACGGCGGGCGGGCACCCTCAGGTCCGCCAGCCGTAGCTGGCCTCGACGGCGACGTCGAAGATTCCGGCGTCGGTGTCGAGCAGGAAGGCGGAGCGCTCCAGCAGCACCCGGCGCCGGAAACGGGCCGGGGTCTTGCCCCGCTCACAGACCCCCGGACATACGAAAGCGGCCCGGAAAGTTTCCGGGCCGCTGTGACGGATAAGGGACTGTATATGAGGAGGCGAGTGACCCGGGCTCAGCGCGCCATGCTTCGGCGGGACATCGAGCGCCACAGGTCGTTGCTCGGGCGCATCTGCTCCATGAGCTCGCGCTCCCATGCGTTTTCCACTTCGACGCCCGCTGTTTCGCATGCCTTGCGGGCGACATCGGTGCCGTCGGCGGCGAACTGGTCGGTCCACTCGCCGTCCTCGCCGACCAGGACGATGCGGGCGCCCCGCTTGCCGACGTACTCGATGACCGCTTTCGCGCCGCCGTGGCCGACGGCGAACGACTTGATGTCGGCGGTCAGTGTCGTATCGGAACCTTCTGCCATGACTCGCAGCCTAGGCAGACTTCCGGCCTTGGCAAGCACACCCAGTGCGTTTTTGTGATGGCAATTACCTGCGGGTTTAAGCGCTACGGACATTGTTTTCGACCGATACCGCCCGAATTGCACCCCGGCTGAGGTTCCACCTAACGGGGTACGGAGCGTGACCTCGCTAACGCAAATAACGGGCATTCTGTGCGACGTACGTGAATGTCATCACGCATTGCCACCAACTCAGACGAGTGCGTCGACCGCCACCGCGATGAACAGGATCGTCAGGTACGTGTACGACCAGTGGAACAGCCGCATCGGCTTGAGCGGCTCCCCGCGCCGGGAGCGCAGCACCAGCCGCACCGCCTCGGACAGGAAGATCGCGCCCGACAGCACGGCCGTGACGCCGTAGATCGGGCCCAGGCCCAGCGGCCAGGCCGCCAGCGACGCCGCCAGCATCAGGACCGTGAAGATCAGGATCTCGGCGTTGACCCGGCCGGCCGAGCGGACCACGGGCAGCATCGGGATGCCGGCGCGGGCGTAGTCGTCCTTGTACTTGATGGCGAGGGCGTAGAAATGCGGCATCTGCCAAAAGAACACAACCGCAAAAAGCGCCCAGCCCAGCGGGGCCACCGAGCCCGTCACCGCGGCCCAGCCGATCAGCACCGGGGCCGCCCCGCAGATGCCGCCCCAGAAGGTGTTCGCCGGGGTGCGCCGCTTGAGCCACAGCGTGTAGACCACGTCGTAGTAGAAGATGGACGCCGCCGTCATCGCCGTGGCGAGCCAGTTGGTGAAGGCGCCCATCAGGACGACCGACACCACCGCGAGCACCAGCCCGAAGATCAGCGCTGAGCGCGCGGTGACGGTGTGCGCCGGCAGCGGGCGCCGCTTGGTGCGCCGCATCAGCTGGTCGATGTCGCGGTCGATGTAGCAGTTAAGCGCGCTCGCCGCGCCGGCCGCCAGGGAGCCGCCGACCAGCACGACCGCCATCAGCCACAGGCTGGGCCAGCCCTCCGCGGCGAGCATCATCGCCGGAATGGTCGTCACCAGCAGCAGCTCGACGATCCGCGGCTTGGTCAGCGAGACGTACGCCTTCACCACGGCGCCGATGTCGCGGCGACCTCCCGGCCGGCCCGCCGTGGGCGAGGCCGCCTCGAGAAGACCGGGCGACCGCCCCTGGTCGGGACGCTCGGTGATCATGCTCACGGACAGCCACCTTCCGGCATCGGCGAGGGTGTGGAACTTCAGCCGTGGCCGCTGGGGACCGGCCGGCACGTTCGATCAGACTACGCGCAGCCCGGGGCGCCCTCCGGTCGGCCCGGCACGGGTGTACGGCGTCACAGCCCGCCGGGTTCACTGTCCGCTCTCAGCGTATGGGCCTGTGCCGTTCCCCGGGCGGGGGTTTACCGGGAATGGATAGGGTCAAGTCAAAAGGATTCGACACACCATGCCCGAGGAGCGCAACCGACGTGGCTGCCAAAGACGATTTGAACTGGTCCGACCTAGACCGCCGGGCGGTCGACACCGTCCGGGTGCTGGCCATGGACGCCGTCGAGAAATCCGGTAACGGCCACCCCGGCACGGCGATGAGCCTCGCGCCCGCCGCGTACCTGCTGTTCAACCGGGTCATGCGCCATGACCCGACGGATCCGCTCTGGGCCGGCCGGGACCGCTTCGTTCTCTCCTGTGGCCACTCCAGCCTCACCCTCTACATCCAGCTCTATCTCTCCGGCTACGGCCTGGCGCTGGACGACCTGGCCGCGCTGCGCCAGTGGGGCTCGCTGACCCCCGGGCACCCGGAGTACGGCCACACCCCCGGCGTCGAGGTCACCACCGGCCCGCTCGGCCAGGGCATCGGCAACGCCGTGGGCATGGCCATGGCGGCCCGCCGCGAGCGCGGCCTGTTCGACCCGAACGCCGATGGTGCCTCGCTGTTCGACCACAACGTCTACGCGCTGTGTTCCGACGGCGACATCGAGGAGGGCGTGAGCCACGAGTCGAGCGCCATCGCCGGCGTGCAGAAGCTCGGCAACCTCACGCTGATCTACGACGACAACGAGATCTCCATCGAGGACGACACCCGGATCGCCAAGAACGAGGACGTCGGCGCCCGGTACGCGGCCTACGGCTGGGACGTCCGGCACGTCGACTGGCGCAAGGGCGACCCGGACAAGGGCACCGAGTACCAGGAGGACGTCGAGGCGCTCTACGCGGCGATCAAGGCGGGCCAGGAGGTCACCGACCGGCCCACGTTCATCGTGCTCAAGACGATCATCGGCTGGCCGGCGCCGAACAAGCAGAACACCGGCAAGATCCACGGCTCCGCGCTGGGCGAGGACGAGGTCCGCGCGACCAAGGAGGTCCTCGGCTTCGACCCGAACAAGACCTTCGACGTGGCCGACGAGGTCCTGCAGCACACCCGCCAGGTCGTCGAGCGCGGCCGCGCCCTGCACGCCGAGTGGGACAAGTCCTTCGAGGCCTGGGCCGCGAGCAACGCCGAGGGCAAGGCCCTCTTCGACCGGCTGTCCACCCGGACGCTGCCGCAGGGCTGGCACGAGGCGCTGCCCGAGTTCCCGGCCGACGAGAAGGGCATCGCCACCCGCGCCGCCTCCGGCAAGGTCCTCGACGCGCTGGCGCCGGTGCTGCCCGAGCTGTGGGGTGGCTCGGCCGACCTGGCCGAGAGCAACAACACCACTATGAAGGGCGAGCCCTCGTTCATCCCGAGCGAGTACGCCACCAAGGCGTTCCCGGGTCACGAGTACGGCCGCACGCTGCACTTCGGCATCCGCGAGCACGGCATGGGCTCGATCCTCAACGGCATCGTGGCGCACGGCGGCACCCGCCCGTACGGCGGCACGTTCCTGGTCTTCAGCGACTACATGCGCGGCGCCGTCCGGCTGTCCGCGCTGATGAAGCTGCCGGTCACGTACGTGTGGACGCACGACTCCATCGGCCTGGGCGAGGACGGCCCGACCCACCAGCCGATCGAGACACTGACCGCGCTGCGCGCCATCGTCGGCCTCGACGTGGTCCGCCCGGCCGACGCCAACGAGACGGCGTGGGCCTGGCGTGGCGCCCTGGAGCACACCGACCGGCCGACCGCGCTGGCGCTGTCCCGGCAGAACCTGCCGACCATCGACCGCAGCAAGTACGCCTCGGCCGAGGGCACCCTCAAGGGCGGCTACGTCATCTCCGACGCGAGCGGCGGCGAGCCGAAGGTCATCCTCATCGGCACCGGCTCCGAGCTGTCCATCTGCCTCACGGCGCAGGAGCGGCTGGAGGCCGAGGGCACCCCGACCCGGGTCGTGTCCATGCCCTGCCAGGAGTGGTTCTTCGAGCAGGACACGGCGTACCAGCAGCAGGTCCTGCCGCGCGGCGTCAAGGCCCGGGTGTCGGTCGAGGCCGGCATCCGGATGAGCTGGGACCGCCTGGTCGGCGAGGCCGGCGAAGCGGTCAGCATCGAGCACTACGGCGCCAGCGCCCCCGCCAAGGTGCTGTTCGAGCAGTTCGGGTTCACCGCGGACAACGTGGTGGCCAAGGCCAACGCCGCCCTCGCCAAGGTCGGCGAAATCACCGGTCACAAGACCGGAAACTGAGGAGTAGCGATGACCGACAGGCTGGCAGAGCTTTCCGCCGCTGGTGTAGCGGTGTGGCTCGACGACCTCTCCCGCGTCCGGCTCGAGACCGGCTCGCTCGACAAGATGCGCCGCGAGCAGCACGTGGTCGGCGTGACCACCAATCCGTCCATCTTCGCCAAGGCCCTGGCCGACGCGGAGGCGTACGACAAGCAGCTGAAGGACCTGGCCGCGCAGGAGGTGACGGTCGAGGAGGCCGTGCGCCTGCTGACGTCGTACGACGTGCGCTGGGCGTGTGACGTCATGCGGCCGGCGTACGACGCGTCCAACGGCGTCGACGGCCGGGTGTCCATCGAGGTGGACCCGCGCAGCGCCCACCTGACCGAGAAGACCGCCTCCGAGGCCAAGACGTTGTGGTGGCTGGTCGACCGGCCGAACCTCTACATCAAGATCCCGGCGACCCAGGCGGGCCTGCCGGCGATCACCGCGACGCTGGCCGCGGGCATCAGCGTCAACGTCACGCTGATCTTCTCGCTGGAGCGCTACCGGGCCGTCATGGACGCGTTCCTGGCCGGCATGGAGCAGGCCAAGGCCAACGGCCACGACCTCACCAAGATGGGTTCGGTCGCCTCGTTCTTCGTGTCCCGGGTGGACACCGAGATCGACAAGCGGCTCGACAAGATCGGCAGCGAGGAGGCCAAGGCGCTGCGGGGCAAGGCCGCGGTCGCCAACGCGCAGCTCGCGTACCAGGCGTACGCCGAGGTCTTCAGCTCCGACCGCTGGCAGGCGCTGGCCGACGCGGGTGCCCTCCCGCAGCGGCCGCTCTGGGCCTCGACCGGCACGAAGAACCCGGACTACAAGGACACCATCTACGTCGAGGAGCTGATCGCTCCCGGCACGGTGAACACCATGCCGGAGTCGGTCATCAAGGCGTTCGAGGACCACGGGGAGACCCGCGGCGACACGGTCACCGGCTCGTACACCCAGGCGCAGAAGGTGATGGACGACGTCGCCGCCGCCGGTGTCGACCTGGCCGACGTGTTCCGGGTCCTCGAGGACGAGGGCGTCGAGAAGTTCGAGGCCAGCTGGGCCGAGCTGCTCGAAGACGTGAAGAAGTCGCTCAAGGCCGCGGCCAAGGGCGCGGACAACCCGAGCGACGCCGCCAAGTCGTAGCGACTCGACACTGTTCGCGGGCGTGGAGGCCGCCGCGGGGTCTGTCATTCATGGCAGCCCGGCGACGGCCTCCCGCCGCGAGCGGGTCCCGCAGGGCATTCTCGGCCTGCTCGCCCGCCGCTCGACAAGACCGCCGATCCCGCACCCGCGACACCGTCCTTCGTCGAGGGCGCCGTGGAGATCTTCACCACTGGCTCTGCCCCGGACCTCGCCGACGCACTGCGTGAGCTGCTCGCCCAGGTGGACGATCAGCTCCGCATCCAGGCGTTCCCGGACCGTGCCGGCGACGCCGAGGTGGCCGCCGCGAGCGGCCGCCCGGCCGGCTTCGGCTGGGGCTCGTACCACCGCGGCGGACCGCTGCACGGCTCGTTTCTGCAGATCACCGGTGCGGTCACCGGCGACGTCGCCGTGCCCGGGCAGGAGCGCACGCTCGGCGATCTGCAGGCGGCCCGGGCCGCCGGTAACCGTCAGACCTCGGCGGGCCGGGGCCGTCCGTTGCTGCATCTGCACCTCACCGACCGGGCCGGCGGCATCCGCCAGGTCCTCGCCGCCGCCGAGATGTTGCGGCACTGACCCTTGGCCGTAACGCTGCGGGACACCAAAAAGCTGGCAGGATGGGTCCCGTGGGTAATCCGCTGCGTACCGCACAGGACCGACGGCTTCCCAGGATCCCCGAGCCCTGTGCTCTGGTGATCTTCGGAGTCACGGGCGACCTGTCCCGAAAGAAACTCATCCCGGCGGTCTACGACCTGGCCAACCGGGGTCTGCTGCCGCCCGGATTCGTGGTCCTGGGCTTCGCCCGCCGCGACTGGGGCGACGGCGACTTCGAGTCGCTGGCCTACGAGGCGGCCAAGAAGGGCGCCCGGACCCCGTGGCGTGAGGACGTCTGGACCAGGCTGGCCAGCCAGTTCCAGTTCGTGCCCGGCTCGTTCGACGACGACGCCGCCTTCGACCACTTGGCGACCACGCTGGACGACCTGCGTGAGCGCAACGGCATCGCGGGCAACGCCGCCTTCTACTTCTCCATCCCGCCGGCCGCGTTCCCGCTGGTGCTCAACCAGCTGGCCCGCACCGGGATGGCCGACAACGCCAAGTCCGGCGGCTGGCGCCGGGTGGTGGTCGAGAAGCCGTTCGGCAACGACCTGAAGACCGCGATGGCGCTGAACAAGCTGGTCGACGAGGTCTTCACCCCGGCCGACGTGTTCCGCATCGACCACTACCTCGGCAAGGAGACGGTCCAGAACATCCTGGCCCTGCGCTTCGCGAACAACCTGTTCGAGCCGGTGTGGAATTCCAAGTACGTCGACTCGGTGCAGATCACCATGGCCGAGGATGTCGGCATCGGCACCCGGGCGGCGTTCTACGACGCCTCCGGCGCCGCCCGCGACGTGCTGCAGAACCACCTGCTGCAGCTGCTCGCGCTGGTGGGCATGGAGGAGCCGACGAGCTTCGACCCCAACGACGTACGCGCTGAGAAGCTGAAGGTCCTCAAGGCCATCAGCCTGCCCGCCGACATCGCCAAGGGCTCGGTCCGCGGGCAGTATCTGCCCGGCTGGGTCGCCGGCGAGCGCGCGGTCGGCTACCTCGAGGAAGCCAACATCCCGCCGGACTCCACCACGGAGACGTACGTGGCCGTCCGGCTCGGCATCCAGAACAGACGCTGGGCCGAGGTGCCGTTCTACGTCCGCGTGGGCAAGCGGATGCCGCGGCGGGTCACCGAGATCGCCATCATGTTCAAGAAGGCGCCGCACCTGCCGTTCGACCCGGCCGACGTGGAGATGCTGGGCAACAACCAGCTGGTCATCCGGGTGCAGCCGGACGAGGGCGTGGTGCTGAAGTTCGGCTCCAAGGTGCCGGGCACCACGATGGAGGTCCGCGACATCGCGATGGACTTCCAGTACGGCGAGGCGTTCACCGAGTCCAGCCCGGAGGCGTACGAGCGGCTCGTGCTCGACGTGCTCGTGGGCGACCGGACGCTGTTCCCGGACGCGGCCGAGATCGAGCAGAGCTGGCAGGTCATCGACCCGCTGGAGGCCGCCTGGGCCGGGACCAGGCCGGAGCCGTACCGCTCCGGTGAGTGGGGCCCGCGGGCGTCCGACGAGATGCTGGCCCGCGAGGGCCGCGCGTGGAGGCGAGCATGATTGGGCTGTGGGACACGACCGGTAACGAGGTCGTCAAGGCGCTGGCGGCCGAGCGGCGCAGTGCGGGTGGTGTGGCCAGCGGCCTCGCCCTGACGCTGGTCGCCGTCGTGGAGGAGAAGAAGGTCCGCGAGGCCGAGGCCGCCGCGACCATCGCGGCGTCCGCGCACCCCTGCCGCCTGCTCATCGTGGTCCGCTCGGACCTCGAGGGCCGCAGCCGGCTGGACGCGGAGATCGTGGTGGGCGGCCGGCTGGGCCCGGCCGAGGCCGTCGTCATGCGCATGTACGGCCGCCTGGCCCTGCACGCCGAGTCGGTCGTCATGCCCCTGCTCGCCCCGGACGTGCCCGTGGTGACCTGGTGGCACAGCGAGCCGCCGGACGTCATCGCCAACGACTTCCTGGGCGTGGTGGCCGACCGGCGCATCACCGACTGCAAGCTCGCACCGGACCCGGTGGCCGCGCTGCGCCAGCGCGCGAAGGACTACGCGCCCGGCGACACCGACCTCACCTGGACCCGGATCACCCTCTGGCGCACCCTGGTGGCCGGCGCGTTCGACACCACCGACGAGCGGGTCACCGGCGCGACGATCGTGGCGCCGCTCAACGACCCGACCGCCGCGCTGATGCAGGGCTGGCTGAAGTCGCGGCTGGGCATCGATCCGGTGTGGGAGCACACCGACCGTTCGCCGCGGATGCACTCGGTGGAGCTGCAGTGCGCCAACGGTGACTGCGTCCGGGTCACCCGGGACGAGGGCACCGCGCTGTTCAGCCGCACCGGCCAGGAGGACCGGTACATGCCGCTGCCGAAGCGACCCGTCGGTGACGAGCTCGCCGAGGAGCTGCGCCGGCTGGACGCCGACCAGATCTACGGCGAGGCGCTGGGGGCCATGGCCGGTGTCGCGGGGCTGGACAGCAAGCCGGCGATGCGCGTACACGTGTGGAAGGACCCCATGCAGGCCGAGCGGGCGGGCGACGCGGCCGGTGCCTTCGCGGGCCCGGGTGGCTCCGCCGCCTGACGCTCTAAGATCGTGGGGGCCGCTCGCCGACTCGGCGGGTGGCCCCTTTCTCCGGTGACGAGGGGCTTCATGAGCGAGACCGTTGTGGTGGTGGTTCCCGACGCCGACATCCTGGCGTCGACGGTGGCGGCGCGGCTGGTCATCAAGATCATCGACGCGCAGGCCGAGCGCGGCTGGGCCAGTGTCGTGCTGACCGGCGGCCGGGTGGCGGCCAAGGTGCTGCGCTCGGTCAAGGAGCTACCGGCCTCCGACGCGGTCGACTGGTCCCGGGTCGACCTGTGGTGGGGCGACGAGCGCTTCCTGCCCGCCGGTGACCCGGACCGCAACGAGACCCAGGCCCGCGAGGCGCTGCTGGACGCGCTGCCGCTGGACCCGGCCCGCGTGCACGCCATGCCCCCGTCCGACGGCCCGGACGGCGACGACGCCAAGGCGGCCGCCGCCCGCTACGCCCGCGAGCTGGCCGCAGCGGCCAAGCCGGGCAGCTCGGAGCTGCCGCACTTCGACGTGCTGATGCTCGGCGTGGGCGAGGACGGCCACGTGGCGTCGATCTTCCCCGAGCACCCGGGCGGTTACGAGACCGGCACGGTCGCGGCGGTGCACAACAGCCCGAAGCCGCCACCGACCCGGATCTCGCTGACCATGCCCACGATCCGGACGGCCGAGGAGGTCTGGCTGATCGCCGCGGGCAAGGACAAGGCGGCGCCGGTCGGCATGGCGATCGAGGGTGCCGGGCCGAAGCAGCTGCCGGCAGCCGGCGCGGTCGGCACCGACAAGACGCTGTGGCTGCTGGACCGGGCCGCGGCGGCCAACGTCCCGCCGAAGGCCCGCAGCCTGCGCTGACGGGCCACCCAGCCCGGAGGTCAGGCCGAGCGGGTCGTCGCGGCCACGCGAATCGGCGCGGCCGAGCGGTCCGGCGCGGCCACGGGTGGCTGCCCTGACGAGCCTGGTCAGGGCGTCCGGGCGGGCGTCCGGACGGGCGTCCGCGGTATGGACCCGGGCGCGGTCCGCTCCGGGGAGGCGCTCGGAGCGGTCGTGGCCGACGGCGGCGGGGGCGACTCGCTGGTGCCGACGGTCGACGGGACCGGTTCGGAGACCGACGTCGGGCTGGGTGAGGGCGCGAACGACGGTGAGGGCACCGTGGCGGCCGGGGCGTTCGGGACCGGCAGCGGCGGATCACCGGCGGGCCGCCGTACCGAGAAGACCACCGCCACCACGACGGCCGCGACCACCAGCAGCGAGCGCCACCAGGGCCGCCACGACCGGCGGGCCGGCGCCGCCGTGGTCGGCGGCACGGCCGGCTGCAGGCTGCCGGGGGTGATCTGACCGGCCCGCGCGGACAACGCCCGGCGCACCCGATCCTCCAGGTCCGTGCTCATCGGTACTCCCCCAGCAGGCCGCGCAGGATGCCCAGCGCACGGCTCGCGGTCGACTTGACCGTGCCGCGGGACACCCGCAGCACCTCGGCGATCTCCTGCTCGGACAGCTCCGACCAGTACCGCAGCACCACGACCTGGCGTTGCCGCACGGTGAGCCGGGCCAGCGCGGCCAGCACCTCGCGGTCGCCCTGGCCGAGCAGCACCTCGTCCTCGGCGGCCGGCGCGAGGCCCGGCCGCGGCGGGACGTAGGCGCGGGCGGTGCGCCGGCGCCGCAGCGCCGACCGGGCGGCGTTCATCACCCCGGTCGTGAGGTACGCGTGCGGGTCGGCCACGGTACGCAGGTCAGCCCCGTGCCGCCGGTACAGGGCGGCGAACACGTCCTGCACGATGTCCTCGGCAGTGGGCAGGTCGTCGACCATGAGCACCGCCAGCCGCACCAGGCTGAGCCGGCGGGCGTGGTAGAGCTCGTTGATCGCCGGCGGCCCGTCCGCGCCCGCGCCGCGCACCCCTGCCGATCGCCCGGACAGCATCGAGCGCAGCCAGCGCGGTACGAGCGCCGGCAACGCTACGACGAAGGTCATGACACTCCTGTGGGTCAGCGCCGGGTCCGGGTGGGCGAGGGTACCGGGGTGGCGCCCGGCTTGTCGCCGGCCCGCGTGGGCGACGGCACCGTGGAGGCGCTCGGCTTGACCCGCGTGGGCGACGGCACCGTGGAGGCGCTCGGCTTGACCCGGGTCGGCGACGGGACCGGCGCGGCGGTCGCGGTCGGCTCCGCGGGCACCGGGCGGGCCGCCGGAGACTCCGCCGGAGCGCTGGTCTCCTCCGGGGCCGTGCTGGCGGTGGGTGCCGGCGACGCGGCGGGCGACGTGGCCGGAGCCGGGCTGGTCACCGCCGGCGCCGGTGCCGGGGCCTCGTCCGCGAAAGCCCTGGTGGCGGTCACCACGCCGGCCAGGACGACAACAGTCGCGGCGGTGGCGATCGAGGCGGTACGGCGGGTCAGGCGCATCACGGAACTCCTGTGCGGTCGGGGGTGATCCTTCGCAGGAGTAGACGCCCGGCGCCGGAATGGGTTGGCTGTGCCACGGTGACGCCCGTCACAGGGTGCCGTTACCTAGACTCGCGGCTGTGCAGCCCTTGATCCGCGCGTACCGTCCCGCCGACCTCGACGCCGTCTACGACATCTGCGTGCGTACCGCCGATGCCGGGGGTGATGCCCGGGGTCAGTACTCGTCCGACCGGCTGATGGGTGACATCTTCGCGGCGCCGTACGTGACGCTCGAGCCGGAACACGCGCACGTCCTCGACGACGGCACCGGCGCAGCCGTCGGCTACATGCTCGGCACCGCCGACACGGCCCGCTTCGCCCAGCGTTACCGCGACGAGTGGCTGCCCGCGACCGCCGGCTGGTATCCGCACCCGGCGGAGCCGGCGGTGACCCGTGAGGACAGCATGCTGTGGCTGCACGAGCACCCGGAGCGCATGATCGTGCCGGAGCTGGCCGGCTACCCCGCGCACCTGCACATCGACCTGCTGCCGCAGTGGCAGGGACAGGGCTGGGGCCGCGGCCTGATCAGCGCCTTCCTGGCCGGCCTGCGGGCCGCCCGGGTGCCCCGGGTGCATCTGGGCATGGCGGTGACCAACGTCAGCGCCCGAGCCTTCTACGAACGGCTGGGCTTCGTCGAGATCCCGGTGCCCGGTGCGGTCACCGTCACCTATCTCGGCCGGGACACGGCCGAGTAGCGCGTCCTACTCGCTGCGGCCGCGGCGCTGCCGGACCTTGGCCAGCGCCTCGGCCAGGATGGCCGCCCCGTCCTCGTCGGAGCGCCGCTCCTTGACGTAGGCCAGGTGCGACTTGTAGGGCTCGCTGCGCATCCGGCCGGGAGGCTTCTCCCGGTCGAGACCGCCGGGCTGGCCGCACCGGGTGCAGTCCCACGTCTCCGGGGGCACCACATCGGCCGCGAAACGGACCTCCACGGGGTGTCCGGCGGCGCACCAGTACGTCACCTCCCGCCGCGGGGCGGGCTCACTGCGCTCGTCAGGGCGCATCGGGCTGGAGCCGACACGACTGCCGCGGATCGCACTGCCACTGGACACGGAAGTCACTCCTGTCTCGAGGGCGTTTCATCGCCGGGGAAAGCGGCGGTATAAAAGCGGTGGAAAACAACCGCGCGGCCCGGACGGACCGGACCGCGCGGCAGAGTCTACGACTCGCGGAGCATCTGGAGGAAGACCTGATAACGAACGCTTGGGAAGCGGACGTTAACTATGTGTTTCAGCCCGCCTGCGCGACCTTGAGCCAGAGGCCCAGGCCCACGATGCAGGCGAACCAGATGACGCCCACGAGCACCGTGTAGCGGTCCAGGTTCTTCTCCGCGACCGAGGAGCCGGCGAGGCTGGAAGTGACGCCGCCACCGAACATGCTGGACATGCCGCCGCCCTTGCCGCGGTGCAGCAGGACGAGCAGGGTCAGCAGGATGCTGGAGATGAGCAGCAACACGATCAACGTGTACGCGAACGCGATCGGCATGGTCGGGTCATTCCTCTCGAAGGGCACAGCAGCGCCACCACAATAGCGGGTGCCCGGCCGTCGCATGGCGGCGGCCGGGCCTACAACTCAGCGCTGGACGTGCTCGCGGAACCGGACGATCGACGCGAACTCCTCGGCGTCCAGGCTCGCGCCGCCGATCAGGGCGCCGTCCACGTCGGGCTGCGCCATGATCGCGGCGATGTTGGCCGCCTTCACGGAGCCGCCGTACTGCACGCGCACCGCGTCCGCCGTCTCCGCGCCGTACTTCTCGGCGAGCCGCGCCCGGATGGCGCCGCACACCTCCTGCGCGTCGTCGGGCGTGGCGGTCTTGCCGGTGCCGATCGCCCACACCGGCTCGTACGCGATCACGATGTTCTTGACCTGCTCGGCCTTGAGCCCGTCGAGCGCGCCGTCGAGCTGCGAGCAGCAGTGCGGCACGTGGTTGGCGGCCTCGCGGATCTCCAGGCCCTCACCCACGCAGAGGATCGGCGTCAGGTCGTTGGCCAGGGCCGCCTTCACCTTGGCGTTGACCAGCGCGTCGTCCTCGTTGTGGTACTCGCGGCGCTCGGAGTGCCCGATCACCACGTACGTGCAGCCCAGCTTGGCCAGCATCGCCCCGGAGATGTCCCCCGTGTACGCGCCGCCCTTGTGCGGGGACAGGTCCTGCGCGCCGTAGCGGAGCGGCACCTTGTCGCCGTCGATCGCCGTCTGCACACTGCGCAGGTCGGTGTACGGCGGCAGCACGACCGCCTCGACGTCGGTCAGCTGCTGCTCGGTCAGGCTCGCGGCGAGCTTCTGCACAAGGAGGATGGCCTCGAAGTGGTTGAGGTTCATCTTCCAGTTGCCGGCCATGATCGGCCGGCGGGTCACGTCAGCCATCAGGACTCCAGTGCCGAGACGCCGGGCAGGGACTTGCCCTCGAGGTATTCCAGCGACGCGCCGCCACCGGTCGAGATGTGCCCGAAGCCGGACTCGTCGATGCCCAGGGTGCGTACGGCCGCGGCCGAGTCGCCGCCGCCGACCACCGAGAAGCCGTCGATCTTGGTGATGGCCTCGGCGACGCCCCGGGTGCCGGCCGCGAACGGCGCCAGCTCGAAGACGCCCATCGGGCCGTTCCAGAAGACCGTCTTCGCCGAACCGATCGCCTCGGCGAACAGCGCGACCGACGCCGGGCCGATGTCCAGGCCCAGCCGGTCGGCCGGGATCGCGTCAGCAGCGACCACGTCATGCGCGGCGTCAGCCGCGAAGGCGTCAGCGGCCACGACATCCACCGGGAGCACGATCCGGCCGTCAGCCTGCGACAGCAGGTCGGCGCAGGTGTCGATCATCTCGGCCTCGAGCAGCGACTTGCCGACCTCGTGGCCCTGGGCCTTGAGGAAGGTGAAACACATGCCGCCACCGACGAGCAGCTTGTCGACCTTCGGCAGCAGCGCCTGGATGACGGCGAGCTTGTCGGAGACCTTCGAGCCACCCAGCACCACCACGTACGGCTGCTCCGGGGTCTCGGTCACCTTGCGCAGGACCTCGACCTCCTTGAGCACGAGGCCGCCGGCGTAGTGCGGCAGCCGCGCCGCGACGTCGTAGACCGAGGCGTGCTTGCGGTGCACCGCGCCGAACGCGTCGTCGACGTAGAACTCCGCGAAGGCGGCGAGCTGGTCCGCGAAGGCGCCGCGCTCGGCGTCGTCCTTGCTGGTCTCTCCGGCGTTGAACCGCAGGTTCTCGAGCAGCAGCACCTGGCCGTCGCCGAGCGAGTCGACGGCGGCGGACGCCGAGGCGCCCACGGTGTCCTCCGCGAACACGGCCGGCGAGCCGAGCAGCTCGCCGAGACGCTTCGCGACGGGCGCCAGGGTGTACTTGGGATCCGGCGCGCCCTTCGGGCGGCCGAGGTGCGAGCAGACGATCACCCGGGCGCCCGCGTCACGCAGGGCGACCAGGGTCGGCAGCACCGCGCGGATGCGGCCGTCGTCGCTGATCCGGGTCGGGTCGCTCTTGTCGAACGGGACGTTCAGGTCGGCGCGCACGAGCACGCGCCGACCCGAGACACCCTCGCCGAGCAGGTCGTCGAGAGTCTTCAACTGGCTCAGCCGACCAGCTTGACCAGGTCGACGAGGCGGTTCGAGTAGCCCCACTCGTTGTCGTACCAGCCGACGACCTTGACCTGGTTGCCGATGACCTTGGTCAGACCGGCGTCGAAGATGCAGGAGGCCGGGTCGGTGACGATGTCCGAGGAGACGATCTGGTCCTCGGTGTAGACCAGGATGCCCTTGAGCGGGCCGTCCGCGGCAGCCTTGATGGCGGCGTTGACCTCGTCGACGGAGGTCTCCTTGCCGGCCTGGAAGGTCAGGTCGGTGGCCGAGCCGGTCGGGATCGGCACGCGCATCGCGAAGCCGTCGAGCTTGCCCTTGAGCTCCGGCAGCACCAGGCTGACGGCCTTGGCGGCACCGGTCGAGGTCGGCACCACGTTCAGGGCGGCGGCGCGGGCGCGACGCAGGTCCTTGTGCGGGCCGTCCTGCAGGTTCTGGTCCTGCGTGTAGGCGTGGATCGTGGTCATCAGGCCACGCTCGATGCCGATCGTGTCGTTGAGCACCTTGGCCATCGGCGCGAGGCAGTTCGTGGTGCAGGAAGCGTTCGAGATGATCGTGTGCTTCGCGGCGTCGTACAGGTTGTCGTTGACGCCCATCACGATCGTGATGTCCTCGTTCTTGGCCGGCGCCGAGATGATGACCTTCTTGGCGCCGTTGTCGACGTGCGCCTTGGCCTTGGTGGCGTCGGTGAAGAAGCCGGTCGACTCGATGACGACGTCGGCACCCAGGTCACCCCAGTGCAGGTTGGCCGGGTCACGCTCGGCGAACGCCTTGAAGGTCTTGCCCGCGACGGTGATCTCGTCGGCGGTGGCCTTCACCTCGTGCGGCAGGCGGCCCAGGATGCTGTCGTACTTCAGCAGGTGGGCGAGCGTCGCGTTGTCGGTCAGGTCGTTCACCCCGACGATCTCGATGTCCGCGCCGGAGGCGGAAACCGCCCGGAAGAAGTTGCGGCCGATACGGCCGAAGCCGTTGATGCCAACCCGGATGGTCACAGGTGGATCTCCTCGTTTCGGTCCGCCGGGATCTAGGACCGGCGGAGGTCTGCGTGCCGACCTGATCGAGGGCCGGCAGTTGCTTCATCTGGCCACCGCGCCTCGAAGTCGAGTCCGCCGCGGCCAGGTCGGAGCTGGCGCTGCCGGCGGCGCCCGGCGCGGGCGGCCATGCTTGCCGGCACCGTCGCCGTCGAGGCCACCCTATCCGAGAACCCTTTCGCCCCTGGACCGGGGGCGCGACCTGATCGTGACCTAAGGTGCGCAAACGTTTCCGGTACGCGCACACCCATCGACAACCGCAAACCTGGATGGGCGTGGTTTCGTCGGCGGGCCGGGGTGGTGGTCCGGGCCGTTGGGCTCTGCCGGGGCTGACTGGTCGGTTGCGGCCGGGGTTGGCGGGTCCGTCGCTGTCGGGTCCGTCGCGGCCGGGGTCGGCGGGGTCCGTCCCGGCCGGGGTCGGCGGGGTCCGTCCCGGCCGGGGTCGGCGACTCCGTCGCGGCCCGGGATTGGCGAGTCCGTCGCGGCCCGGGGACGGCGGGTCCGTTGCGGTTGACGGTTGGGGGCCGGGGGGGGGCCACCTGTGTGTTGGTTTGGTTTTTTTTGTGGTTGTGGTACCCACATCTCA